>CASEOW010000021.1 GCA_949289785.1 uncultured Bacillota bacterium
ATAAAAACTTACTTAAATATTAACTTAACCTGTATTTTTAAAAATATTTGCACAAAACTATAGATAACTTGTTTACTATTAATTATAAAATAATTAAAAATATATATTATAAATAACTTTGAATTATACATAATTAAAATATATTAGTTATAATTTGATAACAATATTTTTTTATTAATATTAAAAATATATTTTATTTCACTTTATTTTTATTATCTTTTTCATCATCTTTTAGTTTTTTATAATCTACAGTATAATCATCACTATCATGTTGTTCAAAATCTAACTCAATTTCATTAACATCTTCGATACTTTTAATATTATCTATAAAATCATATAGTTCATTTAAATCATTTTTCATATCAATATAAAAACATCTTCCTTCAAACTTATTATTTAACCCCCTAATAACATTTATCCCACAACAATCCTTAACAATTTGAATTAACAGACAATCAAAAGGCATTTCTGAATTTATCATTGTATTATCAAAATTAAATTTCAACCAAAATCCTTTTTTCATTTGTTTTAATGTTTCTTCATGTATACTTACAGCTAAAGCTGGCATTTGAACTGAACCTTCTAAACTTTTAAAAAAGATTTCTATTATTTTATCTCTATTTTCGTCATCAAGAACAATTTCTTCGCCATCTTTATATAATTCAACCATATATTCATGATTAATCAAATCTAACAATACATTAGAATTTGAACATAATATGATTGGAATCATAATAAAAAAGCACAATAATTTTAACATAACAACCTCGTTCTTTAATTAAAATTATTTTTTTCAAATAAAACAAATTTATTCAAATATTAAATGCAAAATTTATAAAAAATTAGTTATATTTCAATTAATTGCTTTTTGCGACAAATAAAGACAAAAACTATAAATATTTAAAATTAGAAATAAAAAAATCTTCAATGATTTCTCATCAAAGATTTTTTTAATATTTAAATCTTAATTTTATAGAATATCTTTAAGTATTAGGATGACGCTTATTATAATTTCTTAAATCTCCTAAAGTTATTTCTTTTTTCTTTAATAGTTCTATCATATCAGCTAGTCTATCTAAATCATCTCTAGAATAATAATCTATGTAAATTCTTCCTTTATGATCATTGCCTATAGCTGATACTTTTGTAGCAAAAACTCTTTGCATATCATTAATTAATTCTTTCAATTCTAATGACTGTTCAGATACTTTGGTAGAAGCACTCTTTGGTGGGTTAAGATAATTCTTTACAGATTTTTCCAATTCTCTTACAGACATTTTGCCATCACTTGCTTGTTTAGCAAGTTTGATTTGCTGAGTAACATCATCAACAACCACTAGACATCTAGCATGACCACTAGATAATTTACCATCTTCTACAAGTCTAATAACATCTGGATATAATTGAAGTAATCTCAAAGTATTAGCTACATTAGAACGACTTTTACCTATTCTATCAGAAACAGTTTCTTGAGTTAAGTTATATTCATCCATTAATTGTTTTATTGCTCTTGCAGCCTCAATTGGATTTAAGTCCTCTCTTTGCAAGTTTTCGATAATAGAAATTTCTTTAATTTGTTTTTCAGTATAATTTTTTATTACAACAGGTACAACTTCAAGTCCAGCAAGTTTTGATGCTCTCCATCTACGCTCACCAGCAATAATCATATAATTACCATCATCAGTTTTATTAACAACCAAAGGCTGAATAACTCCATGTAATTTAACTGAACTTGCAAGTTCTCTTAAAGCTTCCTCATCAAAATGTTTTCTTGGCTGATTTGGATTTGGGTATATTTTATTAATATCCATTTCAGTAACACCATGTTTTTCATTTTTATTAGTCACAACTGATTTTGTTACAGTATTTTGACTAGCGCTAACATTTTCGTTAATAGCGCTGTCATTTGTATTTTCTTCTTCATCATACATTGCAAATAAAGATTCTAGTCCTCTGCCTAATCCCTTTTTTTTATCCATTGTTCACCTCTCTTAATTTAATCTTTGTATCTTTTGTAATAGGTTTATAGCTTATTTTATTTCTATCCAAAAATTCTTCTGCCAATGATAAATAAGCCTCAGCTCCTTTAGAACCTGGTTCATAAACAAGTATAGGTTGTCCATGACTAGGAGCTTCTGCCAATCTAATATTTCTAGGAATATATGTAAAGAAAACCTTCTTACCAAAGAACTTTAATATTTCATCACTAACTTGAGTAGTTAAATTAGATCTCTTATCTTTCATAGTCATAACTACGCCTTCCACATCTATGGTAGGATTTAAATGAAACTTAATTAATCTGATTGTATTCATAAGTTGTGTTATACCCATTAAAGGATAATATTCACACTGCATAGGAATAACAACACTATTACAAGCAGTTAAAGCATTAACAGTTATTAGTCCTAATGAAGGAGGACAATCTATCATTACAAAATCATATTCATCTTTGATTCCATCTAAAATACCTTTAATAATTTTTTCACGCTGAGGCATTTGAACCATTTCTATCTCAGCTCCTGCCAAATCAACAGTAGAAGGAATTATATCTAAATTTTCCAATAAAGTAGGTTTAATTACATCATTGATATCTGTATCACCAGAAATCAAATCATATATAGTTTTTAAGTCCTTAACTTTATTTATTCCTAATCCACTTGTTGCATTACCCTGAGGATCTAAATCAACAACAAGCACTTTTTTACCAATAGCAGCAATATAAGCAGCCATATTAATGCAAGTTGTAGTTTTTCCTACACCACCCTTTTGATTTGCAAATGCAATAATTTTTCCCATAGTAAACCCCTTAATCAAAATAATACACAAATATTTTTATTTTTTATTTTATTAAATTAATTATAAAATATAAGTAAATGAAAGTTTTTTTATTTTCATAAAATGCTTAAAATTAAAATTAATTTATATTATAAAAAAGAAATCAATTTGTTCTATCTATATAATAACATAAAAGAATTAAAAAAGTAAGCTTTTTTAAAAAAAATTATTAAATTAATTAAAAAAATTTAATTACGCATTTGCGCAAATCAAAATCATTTATTAAAACTTTTTATTTATTAATACATTTACTCATTTATATTAAATTCATTTATTTAACATCTTTTATTTATAATAAATTTTAAAACAAATAATTATATATTATAAGCCTCCAATGTGTTTTAGTAAAATACAATCTATAACTATATTATAAAGAATACACCATTTTAAAAATCTAATAATTTTTACTTTAAAATACATCATTTTATTTTATTATATTTATTTAAACTTATTAAATTTAATTTTAGATAATTTAATTCTAATAGAATTTATAACATAATTTAGTTTGATTATAAATTATCAAAATTTATGCAATTTTTGCATATTTTTATTAAGCACTTTTTAATTTTAATTATTATTTAATAAAAAAACAAATAAAATGTTTCATGTGAAACAATTTTATTTATAATATTAATATTTCTTTTTTATCTAAAGAAATTTATTTAACAAAACTTTAAATTCTTTTTATAATATTTTTTTGTTTCACGTGAAACATTTTATTAATAATTTAATCATTTTTAGTTAAATTAATGTTTCACGTGAAACATTTTAATACAAAATAACAAAAAATATAATAAGTGCATATTATTTTTTAATATAGACATATTTTTTTTACATATCAATACTTAATATAAATAAGTCTATAAAATATTTTCTTACAAATATAATAAATAAAACATAATAATATTTTTAGTTTATTTTATCAATACAAATTTAAATAAAATACAATAAAATACCTGATTATTTCATTTAGATTATATCTCTAAAATAACTATTATTTATAAAATTTATTTAATACTATACAATTATTTTATTTATAAAACATACATTTTATATAATAATAAAAAAATTATGCGTCTAAAAATATTTTAAAAAAATAAAAATATTTTATAAAAACTTATAAGCGCTAAAATATATAATTTTTAGCGCTATAAAAATTTGTATAATTGATAATAAAAAAACCATCTTAAAATAAGATGGAATAGAATAAAAAAATTAATAAAAAATAATAGGAACGGTTATTTTTTAAAACTATATAAAGAGTTTGAATTGAAAAGTTTTAATTTTTGAAGCTGTTTTTTCTCTTTAAATTATTGTTTTAATAGATATAAATATTTAATAACCAATGAGTATAAATATATTTATTGAGCGTTGTAAATTGATTTTTGTTCATTTTCAATCATAGCTTTAAATTTTTGATATTTATCAATAGTCTCTAAAAGATATCTTTCTTTTGCTCTAGAATCCATTTTAAGCATCTTTTCTTGATCCATTAATCTTTTTAACGGATTTACAACATATTCTTCATTATTAACAATCTCTTTTACTTTATCATAAAAAGATTGGTCATTTGTGCTTATTATTTTAATATTTGCACCATTGTATGTATTTCTTAAATTTTTATTAATCATTCTATTTTTTGCTTTCATTGCTAATGTTTTTAATATATCATTCTTCATCTCAAACTCCTTTTATTTAATGCTTTAGAAAACACTAATATTATAATACTAATTTTAAAAATAAAAAAGAGAAATTTTGTTTAAATCTATTAAATAATGTCGAATTTTGTTGAAATAATTTGTGCGCTTTTAATTTTAAATAAAAATCGAGATTTTAGCGCAGTTTATTTTTAAATAAATAATATTTGCACATATTTAATACATATATATATTAAATTTGCGCCCTGAAATATTTTTTTAAAAAAACTTATTGCAAGCGCTAATTTATCTGCGCTTAGTATTTTTTAGCGCATAATTTAATATTTTATTTAGCGCTGTTTTTAAGATATTTTTCGACAAATTTCTTACAATTGTTTCTTAAATACTTTTTTACTTTATTTATAATAAAAAATAAAAAAATTGAAAATTTATTTGACTTGGAGTATACTCCAAATACTATTATTAATATATAAAAGGAAAAAATATTTAAGATGACAATAAAAGAAGTTAGTCAAAAATATAATATAAGCGCTAACACTTTAAGATATTACGAAAAAGAAGGACTTATTGGCAAAGTACCAAAAATCAATAGAAAAAGAAATTATACAGAGAATGAAGAAAAAAATATAGAGTTTATTATTTGCATGCGTCAAGCTGGTCTATCTATAAATATCTTAAAAAAATACATATCTTTATTTAAAGAAGGTGAATCTACAATTTTACAAAGGAAGAAATTACTAGAAGAACAAAAAATGATTTTAATTCATAAAATCGACAGAATGAATATTGCTTTAAACAGACTAAATTATAAAATTGATTATTATGAGAAAGAAATCATTGTTAAAGAAAAAGAATTGTTATCAAATTTAAAAGATACTAATTTATAAGAGGTATTATGAAAAATATTTTAATTTTTGGAATTGGTCGAACAGGAAAAACAACTTTAAGTAATCTTATCAAATCAAAATATAAATCTTATAATTTAATACATAGTGATAGTATTAAATGGGCAATAATTAGAGCTGATAATAAACAAGATTACTATAATACTCATATTGATAAACAAAAAGATTTTGAATATAGCGAAAATTTTCAAAAAATATTACTAGAGTTTTTTAACTCGTGTATAAGAAATGATAATTCAAATTATGGATACATTTTAGAAAGTGGACAGTTAGAACCAAAATTAATTGATAAATATATAGATAGAAGAAAAACTATAATTATTTGTCTAGGACTTGGTATAACTTCAAGAGAAGAAATTGTTAAAATGTGTCGAAATCATGATTCTTCAATAGATTGGACATATTCTATCAACGATAACGATTTAGAATATCATGCACAAAATTGGATTGAAAGAGATATATATTTAAAATCTCAATGTGAAAAATTTAACATTAATTATGTAATTACTTCACAAAATAGGGAAAAAATATTTAAAGATATTATTTCTAATTTGTTTAAACTTAATTAAAATATATTTAGTCTTATCAGCAAATAAAATAAATAAGTTATTCAATACCATAATAACAAATATTTAATTTTTTAATAAATTTGATTTTTGTAGATTAGCAAAAACAAAAATTGAATACTAAACTAAATTTAAAAACAATTTATAGTATTAAAAGGAGATAAAAATGAAAAATTTAATTATTTATTACTCATATACTGGAAACACTAAAAAAATTGCTAATATTATAAAAGATAAATTACCGAATTCAGATATAGCAGAAATCAAAACAAAAATACCTTACTCTAGCGACTATAATTCTGTAGTTTCACAAGGAAAAAAAGAGGTAAAAAAAGGTTTTATGCCAGAAATTTTACCTATTGATATAGATATTAATAGTTATGAAAACATAATTATAGGATCTCCAGTATGGTGGTATACTTTTGCTCCAGCTATATTAACATTTTTAAATAATTATAATTTATCTGGTAAAAAAATTTATCCATTTATTACTAATGGTGGGTGGATAGGACATACTTTTGATGATATCAAAAATTTATGTAGAAACTCTGAAATGAAAGAAGGTATCAATATATATTTTAACAACTCTAAACTTATAACTGATATTCAATCTATTTATGACTGGATTGAAAAAATAAAATAATCTATTAATTAATATAATATTTTAGCATTATTTACAAATAATTTGATATTATTATTTTTAATTATAAAATACTTAAACTTATTTAAATTTATTTATAAAAGGTGGTTATTATGTTAGAAAATATTAAAAATCCTAATGATTTAAAAAAATTAGAAATCGAACAACTTTCTTTATTAAGTAATGAAATCCGTCAAGTTTTAATAGATAAGTTATCTAATCATGGTGGACATATAGGTCCCAATTTAGCAATGGTAGAAATTACTATTGCATTGCATTATGTTTTTAATTCTCCATACGATAAGTTTGTTTTTGATGTTTCTCATCAAAGTTATGTTCATAAAATTTTAACGGGCAGAAGTGAAGCTTTTACTGATGAATCAAAATATGATAATGTTTCTGGTTATACTAATCCAAGTGAAAGTGAACATGACCTTTTTGAAATCGGACACACTTCTACATCTTTAAGTCTTGCTTGTGGTCTTGCTAAAGGCAGAGATTTACAAAATGAAAATTACAATGTTGTAGCTTTAATTGGAGATGGTTCTCTTAGTGGTGGTGAAGCTTATGAAGGTTTAAATAATATTATAGAGAATAATTCAAACACTATTGTTATTTTAAATGATAATCAAATGTCTATTGCTGAAAATCATGGTGGAATTTATAAAAACTTACAAAAGTTAAGAGAAACAAAAGGAGAATGTGAAAATAATGTTTTTACAGCAATAGGTTTTGATTATTACTTTATAGAAGATGGTCATGATTTAAATTCATTAATTGAAATATTTAAAAAAGTAAAGAACTGCAAAAAGCCTGTTTTAATTCATATATGCACTATTAAAGGTAAAGGTTTAAACTTTGCTGAACATGACAAAGAAAAATGGCATTGGAATTTTCCATTTGATAAAAATACAGGTGAATCTAAAATTAATTTAGATATTGATTATAATGAATTAACAGGACAATATATTTCTGAAAAATTAAAATCTAATTCTAATTTAGTTGCAGTTACAAGTGCAACTCCTTCAGTATTTGCCTTTAATAAAGATAGAAGAGAACAAGCTGGTAAGCAATTTGTAGATGTTGGTATTTGTGAAGAGCATGCTATTGCTTTCATTTCAGGAATTGCAAAAGCTGGTGCTAAACCTATTTATCCTGTTTATAGTTCTTTTTTACAAAGGACTTATGATCAATTAAGTCAAGATTTAGCTTTAAACAAAAATCCTGCGGTTATTATTGTTTTTGCTGGTTCAGTTTACGGACTTAATGATGTAACTCATTTAGGCTTATTTGATATATCTCTTTTAAATAGTATCCCTAATATTGTTACTCTAGCTCCAACTTGTAAAGAAGAATATTTCGATATGCTTGAATATAGTTTAAAAGAAACTTCTTTTCCTATTATAATAAGAGTTCCGGGTGGAAAAGTTTTAAGCAATCCAAATTATAAATGCACTGGTGATTATTCAAATATAAATAAATTTAAAATTGAAAAAGAAGGTTCTAAAGTTGCTTTAATAGGTATAGGAACATTTTTCAATTTATGTGAAAAAATAGCAAACGAGTTAGTAACAAATTATAAAATAAAACCTACTTTAATAAATCCACAATTTATTTCAGGCATAGATAAAGATTTATTAAGAGATATACCAAAAAATCACTCTTTATTAATCACTATTGAAGATGGTATTATTGACGGTGGTTTTGGTCAAAATATTGCTTCCTTTTTAGGTATGAGTAATGTAAAGGTTAAAAATTATGGTATTCCTAAATCTTTCCCTGATAGATTTATTGCAGAAAATCTTCTTGAAGAAAATGGAATTTCAAAAAAACAAATAATTGATTTTATAATTAAAAATTTACAAATAAAAAACGATTAATTCTTTAATCGTTTTTTATAATGGTTTAAGTTTAGGTAAATTTTTATTTCTAGGATATTTCTTATTGGTATGCTTTATTTTTTTAATTATTATAACATTTCTTTCACTTTCTATTTCAGGAAGATAATATTTTTTAATATCTTCTAATTCGCCACCAAGAATATTAATTGCATTTTCTCCTTCAGTTAATTCTTCTTCTGAATTTTTACCTTTATACATAATTATTTTACCACCAACCTTTACATAAGGTATCAAATATTCACTTAAAGTGTTAACTTTTGCTACTGCTCTAGATAATGATACATCAAAAGTTTCTCTATTATTTCCTATATCTTCTGCTCTAGAATGTAAGGTTTTGATTTTTTTTAATGATAGTAATTTAATTAGTTCATTTAAAAATTTTATTCTTTTTTCTAAACTATCAACAAGTAGTATATCTACATCATCTCTTAATATTTTTATTGGTATACCTGGAAATCCTGCACCTGTTCCTACATCTACGATTTTAGCATTATGTTTTATTTCATTTATTGGCAAAACACTATCAATAAAATGTTTTAAAATAACTTGTTCAAAATCAGTAATTGCAGTCAAATTAAATTTTTTATTTTCTTCAATTAAAAAGTCATAATATTTTACAAATTTTTCAGCCTGCAAATCATTTATTTCAATGCTATATTTTGAAAATATTTCTTTAATCTTTTCTTTCATGATAATCCTTTTATTAATTTCAATTTAATTATTTCAAATTTCAAATTCTGCAATAACTGGAAGATGGTCACTATATGGTAAATCAATCATTTTACAATCTTTAAGTTTTAAATTATTTTTATAGTGAAATAATATGTAATCAATTCTATATTTCCAAAAATTTCTTGTATTAACCAAATTATTTGATTGCATAGCACTATAACTTCTCCATGAATATTCTACTTTATCTGGATTAATTTGCCTAAAGCAATCAATATAATCAAGTTCTAGAATGTCTGAAAATGCCTTTCTTTCCTGTGGCATAAATACAGATTTATTTTTACACTGCACAGGATTTGTTAAATCTATTTCTTTATGCGCTATATTAAAGTCACCTACACAAATAACATTCATTTCTACTGATAAATCTTTTAAATATTTTGTAAGAGCACTTAAATAATTCATCTTAAATTCTAGTCTTGAATTTCCATTTGGTATATAACTATTAACAACTGCTAAATCAAGATCTTTAAATACTAAAGTAGTTGTTCTTCCTTCTTCGTCAGTCCAATATGGTTTCATATCTTTTTTTATAATATCAGGTTTTATTTTTGATAAAATTAAAGTTCCAGCATAACCAGCTTTGTTTGAACAATTATAAATTTTATAATATTGTTCAAACAAATTACTTTCAAATAAGTTTTGTTGATTATCATCATTTAATAATTTTTTTGTTGTAATTTCATCTGCTCTTACTTCTTGAAAACAGTATATGTCACTATTAAAATCTAATAACCAATTTTTTAATCCTCTGGCAAAAGATGCGCGAATACCATTTATATTATAAGTTGTTATTTTCATATTTAAATTCTCACAATTAAATTAAATATATAATTTTATTCTATTTAGTTTCGTTATGTTTTTTTATTAATACACTTAATACTGCAATATCAGCAGGTGAAACACCTGATACTCTAGATGCTTGTCCTAAATTTAAAGGTTTTACACTTTCTAGTTTTTCTATAGCTTCTAGTCTAAGTCCATGATATTTTTTATAATCTAAATCTTTTGGTATTAAAATCTCTTCATTTTTCTTAAATTTTTCAATCTCTTCTTGTTGTTGTTTAAGATATCCTTCATATTTAACGATAATGTTCATTTCATTGATAATTTCATATGAAAAATTATCAAAAATATGAAACTTATTATTTATTTTAAAAGCATCAATATTACTTCTTTTAAGCATATCTTTTACAGTTACACTTTCTTTAGGTAAATTTTCATTATTTTCAGCATAAAAATCTTTTAAAGTTTCTACTTTGTACTTTGTATCTAGCAAATTAAATATATCTTTTAAATCTTTCTTTTTCTTTAAAAATATTTTCCACCTTTTATCATCTACCAAACCAACTTTTCTGCCTATTTCAGTTAGTCTTAAGTCAGCATTATCCTGTCTTAAAAACAATCTATATTCAGCTCTGCTTGTCATCATTCTATAAGGTTCATTTGTTCCTTTAGTAACTATATCATCAATTAGAACTCCTATATATCCATCACTTCTTTTTAAAACTATTTCATCTTTACCTTGAAGATATAAGCTTGCATTTATTCCAGCTATAATTCCTTGTGCAGCAGCTTCCTCATATCCAGATGTTCCGTTTATCTGTCCTGCGAAATATAAACCTTTAATGGATTTTAATTGCAAAGTAGGTAATAATTGAAGCGGGTCAATACAGTCATATTCTATTGCATAACTATCTCTCATAATTTCTGCATTTTCAAGACCTTTAATAGAATGAACCATTTGTTTTTGAATATCAGCTGGCATTGAAGTAGAAAAACCTTGAATATAAATTTCATTTGTTTTTAATGATTCTGGTTCTAAAAATAATTGATGTCTTTCTTTATCAGCAAATCTAACTATTTTAGTTTCAATAGAAGGGCAGTATCTTGGTCCAACACCTTTTATAAGACCTGAAAATACTGGTGCTTTATCAAGATTATTTTTAATAATTTCATGAGTTTGTTCATTTGTATAACATAAATAACAAACAGATTTGTTTTTAAGTTTTTTTCTAGTAATAAATGAAAAATTTTGTATATTTTCTTCACCATATTGAATTTCCATTTTACTAAAATCAATACTTCTTGAATTAATTCTTGCAGGTGTTCCAGTTTTAAATCTTAACAATTTTATACCTAAATTTTTAAGACTTTGAGAAAGAAGTTGACTATTACTGAAACCATTTGGTCCACAATCTTTAACATAATCGCCAATTATTATTTGACTTTTTAAATATACTCCTGTAGCAAAAACTATTGCTTTCGCACAATATTTTAAACCTACAGCTGTTTCAACAATTTTATTTTCACCATCAACGCTTATATTTATAGCTTCACCTTGTCTAAGAAAAAGATTTTTCTCATTTTCAAGAGTTTTTTTCATTTCGTTATGATATTCTATTTTATCAGATTGAGCTCTTAAACTTTGAACAGCAGGTCCTTTACCAATATTAAGCATACGCAATTGTATAAGCGTTTTATCAGCATTAATTCCCATTTGTCCGCCTAAAGCATCAATTTCACAAACTAATTGTCCTTTAGCAGTTCCTCCTATAGATGGATTACACGCCAAAAAAGCAACAGCATCAAGACTGAGTGTCAATAGTAATGTTTTATTCCCTGTTCTAGCAAGTGCAAGAGCTGCTTCACAACCTGCATGACCTGCTCCTATAACAATAGCATCAAAATTTTCCATATAAATTACTTTTACCTTCTTTAAATTTTAAATATGATTTTGTAAATGAAAAATGAAAACGCGCATATTATTTGCATTATTTTCCAAGACAAAATTTTGAAAAAATTAAATCTATAATTCTTTCATTTTCAGTTTCACCTGTTATTTTTCCTAAACTATTCCAAAGCTTTTTTATAAGCATTGAAATAATATCCATACTTTGAGTTTCATTATTTAAAATAGAGCAAACAATTTCATAACTTTCTTTAAGGTTATTTTCTATTCTCTCATTCAATATTATTACTTGTGAATAATCAATATCTTCATCTAAAACCATTTTATATATTTTATCTTTTATTAAATCTATATTTATTTCTTTTAATGCAGATATTTCAATTTCATTTTTTTGTTTTGGTATAATTCTTTCACAATCAATTTTATTAATTATAGTTATAACATTGTTTTTATCATTTAATAAATTTTCTATTTTTTCATCTTGTGCATTTTTTTCTCTAGCACCATCTATAACATGAAGTATTACATCAGCTTCATCTATTGAATTAATAGATTTATTTATACCAATCTTCTCTACTTCATCGTTACTTTCTCTGATTCCAGCAGTATCAATAAAATTCAACATTATACCTTTATAACTTACGCTTTCATCTAAAACATCTCTAGTAGTTCCAGCAATAGAAGTTACAATAGCCCTATCTCTACCAATAAGAGAATTTAATAAACTTGATTTTCCAACATTAGGACTTCCTACAATTACAACATTAATTCCATTTTTTAAATATTTTGAACTTTCACATTCTTTTAAAAAGTTTTCTATATCGTTTTTAAAAACTTTTATATTATCAAATATCTTTTCTTTTACTTCATCTTCAAAATCTTCTTCTGGATAATCTAAAACTGCTTCTATTTCTGCTAGTTGCTCTGTTAATGAATTTTGCATTAACTTAATTTTATTTTTAAGTCGACCATCTGTCATATTAAGACTTGCTTTTAATTCTGCTTCACTTTCTGCATTAATTTCTCCAATTATGCTTTCAGCTTGGTCAAGACTTATTTTACCATTTTCAAAAGCTCTTTTTGAAAATTCACCATTTTCAGCTAATACAGCTCCATTACTTAATAAAATAGATAAAATTTTAGAAGTTAATATCGTTCCTCCATGAACTTGAAATTCAACTAAATCTTCTCCAGTATAAGAATTTGGCGATTTGAAATAAACCATAAGACAATTTTCTTTTAAATTGTTTTCCAAATCAAATTTTCCAAAATAAAGCATGCGCGGTTGAATTTTGTTATAATCTAAATTTTTGCTTTTAAAGACTTTTTTTGCAATTTCTAGACTATTTTTTCCGCTCATTCGCACAATTGAAATAGCTCCTCTGCCAAGAGGAGTAGATATAACAGCTATAGTTTTATTTTCCATAGGGGTATTATATCACAATTTTTAAAATTTTAAAAGCATGATTAATAAAAAAAATATATGGTTTTTATTCCATATATTTTTTATTTCATTCTTTAATCATTGTCTTTAGGAAAAACAATTACATATCTTTTAGGTTCAGTTCCTTTACTTAATGTTGTAACTCTATCATCATTTTGTAAAGCAGTATGAATAATTCTTCTATCACTAGGATTCATAGGGTCTAATTTATAATATCTACCACTTTTAGCAACTTTATTTGCAACTCTATATGCAAGTTCGGTTAAACTCTCAACTCTCTTTTCTCTGAAACCACCAATATCTAAAAGAATTTTTTTATTACTGTTACAAATAGCATTTACAAGTCTTGATATTGCATAAAAACTCTCGCCTCTATGTCCAATCAAATCTCCAAGTTCTTCGCCTTTAACAATATAAGTTATATATTTTTCATCTTCTTTTATTTCAATTTCTACTGTTTTTCCAGCCTTTTCAAAAAATCCTTTTAAAAATTCTAAAGCATCAATATTCTTTTCCACTCTTTTTTCAAAAGATTTTACTTCATTTTTTAAAGATTCATTATCTTCAATTATATTTGTATCTATATCTTCTTTATTTGTATTGATATTTTCTACATTTTCTTTAATTTCTTGTTTTTGTTCTATATCTTTATTTTGTGAAATATTCTCTGATGGAATATTTTTTTCTATATTTGTTTCAGTTTGTCTTTTTTCTTCATTTCTTTTTTCTTCTCTCTTCTTGTATTTTTCAATAGCATCATCAGAAATGGTTACTAAAACTTTAGCTTTTTTAAAAAGACCACCTTCATTTAATATTTTTATATCAACATCATCTCTAGATGCTTTAAGTTCTAAAAGTGCATTTTCTATCGCTTTTTCGATAGTTTTACCGATTCCTTCTGCAGAAAACATAAATTTTCTCCTTTTAAACATTTGAAATTTAAAATTTTCTTGTATATTCTACAACAACTTCTTGTTGTTTTTTCTTTTCTTTCTTATCTAAAATTTTATCTAATATTAAATTTTGAATAGGATTTAATAATGATGCAATTATTTGTCCTGTAAGCATATAAATTGCAAAAACACTATTATAAAATAAGGCGAACAATCCTAATAATACTGGAATTACAACTTGCATCCATTTTCCAACATTATTATTAAAAACAGGTTTTCCTTCTTTTTTTGCTTTTCTTTTTGAATATAAGTTATTTAATAATATACTAGCAACAGATACAAGAACTATTAATAACGGAAGAATATAATATCCATTTGCTCTCCCTTTAGTTTCTTTTAAATCAATCATGAATGAATTATAAATTTCTTCTTCACCATCAGTAGCATATTTTCCTAAATAGCTTTTTAATGAATTATAACTCAATATTGATTGAGAAGAAGGTGAGTCTGCAATCCAAATATTTTCTATCCACAAAAAACTGTCTTTTGTTTTTTCATATTCATTATATATTTCAGCCATAGCAACATTTTGAATTGCATCTGAAAGATATAATTTATTATAAACAGGTTGTCCATTTTCATCAACAACTTGATTTCCATTTTCGTCAATAGCAGGACTTGAAGTCAAAATAATTTCTTTACTTCCTTCTTCTTCACCTTCATTGTAGGTTGGAAAAATTCTATTTATAATTTTTAAAATATTTTCGTTTGCAGTTACAACAACTTCAGTTTCTTCTCCATCTACCATTTCTGTTTCTTTTGAAGAAAAATCTAATATATATTCTTGTTTTTCAATTATTTTATATTTATTTTCACCTTCAATAATTATATTATCAGTATCTTCTGTTTCTACTTTTTGAGTTAAATAAATATAAGTTTTTCCATCTTCTTCATTTCTTATAATAAAATTTAAATTTTGATAGTTTTTAAAAATTTCATTTTTTTCGTAATCTTGCTGATAAATTGAATTAAAATATTTATCTACCACATTTAAGCAATTTGCATAAGTCGTTTTTAAATTGTCATAATTTGCACTTATCTTATATGAACTCATTGTATTAAGTCCTGCAAATAAAGTAAAAAATATGACCATATTAAAAATCATTACGATTAAAGTTATAAAACATCCTACATAATAGGATCTATCCATATACTTCCTGCTGAGTTCATTTTGTTTTTGTGATAAAAGTTGTGGTGAATTTGCATATTTAACTTTTAATTTTTCTAATTCTGGTTGCATTTTTTGTTGCATTATAGTCATTTTTCTCTGACTATATTTGCCAAATGTATCAAAAACTGACCAAATAATTCTTAAAACTACAGTTAAAAATATAATTGCTAAAACATAATTATTAGTTACAGCTTCAAAAGCTTTTATAATTATTATCCAAAAACTATTACTAGGCTCGCTAACAGAAAGTAAAGCGCTTAAAATAGCCATTTACAATCTCCTTTAATATTAATAAGAAGCGGGTCAAAACCATATTTTTTAGAAAATGGTGTACATTTAAAAATTCGTTTAACACCTAAATAAAATCCTTTAAATATTCCAAATTGATCTATTGCTTGTAAAAAATATGAAGAGCATGTAGGATAAAATTTACAACTATGTGGAATTAAAGGGGAAATACAATATTTAAAAAAATAAACAGGAAGTTTAATAATAAATTTAAATGTCTTTTTTATCATCATATTTTACTTTTTCAAAGAGTTTGATAAGTTGACTTTCTATTTCTTTATACTCAAGACTGGTTGCATTATTTTTAGCCTGTAAAACATAATTATAATTATTTTTAGGTAATTTATTTAGTCTTACAATTTCTTTCATTCTTCTTTTAAGAAGATTTCTTTTATTGGCCTTACCTTCTTTTTTAGAAACAGAGTAACCAATCTTATAATTTTTATATTTACTCTTAATAATAAAAAGGTTAAAATTTTTTATTGAAAATCTTTCACCTTTTCTAAAAATATAATTAAACTGTCTGTTTTTTTTTAATCTATGGTCTTGCCTTTCTTTAGTATTAAGCTGACAATTTTTTTCTTCCACGATTTCTTCTTCTTTTTAAAACATTTCTTCCGCCATTAGTTCTCATTCTTTCTCTAAAACCATGAACTTTACTTCTTTGTCTTTTCTTTGGCTGATAAGTTCTTTTCATGTTTGCCTCCTTTTTTTGATGTAACTACTTTATTATAAAAAAATAAAATCGTTTTGTCAATTGTAATAGTTTATTTTATTTATATAAAATAATAAATAGGTATATAAATTTTCGAATTTTAGCAGATTTTAAAATAAAATTTAAATTTAGTAACATAACAAAAATTTTTATAATAAGTAATTATAGAGGTTTTAATGGAATTTAAAAATATATTAGAAGAATTAAAATGTGTTTTTTATGATAATCAAAAAATATTAAACTTTATAGATAATAAAAATTATTCTAATCTTTATTTTTCTTTAGTGGATGAATTTGAAAGAAGTAAAGCAATATCTAACGAAGAAGTTATAGAAAAACTAAGATTAAAAGACATTGAAGCTATACATTCTTTTAAAAGAGATGTTAATCTTTTATATGATAAAGCAGAAAAAAACATAAGAATACAAAAAGTTTGCAAACAATATATTTATTATTTTGAAAATGAATTTGTAAATGAAAGATAAAAAAAAATAAGAAAGTTTTTTTTACTTTCTTATTTTAAATTTTAATTTTTATTAGTACTTCCAAAACCGCCAACACCACGAATTGAAGGAATTTGTAATAACTGTTCAAGAGAAATTTCTTTAACATTCATTTTTTCAACGCGATGTATTATTCCTTGAGCTATAGCTTTTTTAGTAGAGTAAATAACACAATCTTCTTCAATTTTATATTTTTTTCTTAAATCATTTTCATCTAAATTGGATATATATAAAGGTTTATTATTAGCATTCAAAGTAGCTATTTTTATTTCCCCTCTATAACCACTATCTATTATACCAGCACTTCTTTTTATTCCTTTACTTCCAGTAGAAGAGCGTTCTTCAATTTGAAGATAGTAATTTTCATCACATGCCCATGCAATTTTTGTAGGAATAAGCTCTGTTGTATGACTTTCTATCTTTATAAAATCTTCATCAAAACAAGCATAAAAATCATAACCAGCATCTTCATCTTTTTTGTTAGGTATAATTGCTTTATCATTCATTTTAGCAAAATATATTTGTTTTTCATTTTCAAAATAATCCATAATTAGAACTCCTATCTTTCATTATATAACATTATTTACTACATTCAAAACGAAAATCACATATTGACAAATTATTATTTTATGTTATAATATTAATATAAAAGAAGGGAAAATGATAAAAAATAATTTAAAAAAATTAAAAATAGGAGTTATAACTTTATTAACTTCATTAATTTTAGGTTCATCTATGTTTGGTTTTATTGGATGTGCTGAACCAGAAAAAATTATTGATGAAAATGGTAATGAATTAGCTACTCCATATAATTATGTAATACTTAAAACAGGAAAATTATATACATTACACAAAATAAACAATACAGATCTTGATAAGTATTATAAAGAAGATGCTGAATATAAAACAAGATTTAATAAAAAATTTGTAACTGAATGTGATCTTGCAGCTATAGAAAAAACTGTAACTAAAACATCTGGTTCATCTTATGTTGATGGATATAGAATAGAATCTTTAGATGGAAAAATATATGTTTATAATCCTGAATTTTCGTTATTTAAAGATAAAGAAAATGCTGAAGAGGCTGGTTATGATAATCTTTGCTCACATTGCTTTAATGAAAATGCAAGCGATGAAGAAAATTTAGAAATTGAATAATTAAAAAATATTTCAAAATAACTAAAAATTATTTAAATTAAAATCATATAGAATAAAAAAACTTTAATAAAGTTGTAAAGTTCTTTCAGACTAAAGACAAATAGACTTTTTAAAAAATCTATTTGTCTTTTTTATAATTTCTAATTATAAAAAAAACAGATAATATAAATCATAATAATAAAATTATTTATAATATTATAATGTCTAATCTTTTATGTTTATACTTTCTAAAACTAATTTTTTTTATCTCTAAAAACAATACAAATTTCATTTTATTTATAATAATCACAATCGCTATAAACTAAATTTTTTTATAAACAAAACCATTATTTAATTTCCAATCTTTAGTGATATTTATAGCAATAGCATATATATTTCTTTTTCAATATATTCTTTTTTTATTTTTTAATCACTAATCGCACCATTAATACTGCCACCAATTATAATTGGTTATAACATTCTATATTTTTTCTAAATATGGAAAACTATCATTTTTTTTAATATCACAAAAATAAGGTTTTCCTTTTACATATTCAATCATAAATTTATTATTTATAATTGTTATAAAATTATTCAAAATTTTAAGTTTTAATCAATAAAAAAAACTATAAATATTTTTTATTTAAAATATATTAAAATGAATATTTTTTGTCCACCTTTATAAAATAATAATATTATAAAAAACTTTATAAAAAATAATTTTAAATACTTATTAATAATATTATCAATTGCTTTAATAGCAGGATTAGGAAGCGTTTTTGTTAATCTAGGAATGAATTGGTTTAATAAATTAATAAAACCATCACAATGGATTCCAAATTTTGTTATTCCAATTGCATGGACAATAATTTATTTATCTTTTATTGTAATTTTAATTCTTATTTTGAAAAATAATACTTTTAATAAAATAACAATATCATTATTAATAATAAATGGAATATTAAATGTTTTATGGTGCTTAATATTTTTTACTTTACAACAAACACTTTTAGGAAATATTATAATAATTTTAAATTCATTTTTTTCAACATTATTATTAATAAACTTATTAAAATATAACAAGTGGTATATCAATATTTTATGGATTTATCCGATATTGATATTTTTAGCAACAAGTTTTAATTTAGCATTATGGATATTAAACTAAAATAAATCTATTCAAATTTAAAAATAAATTTGATTTAAAAATATAAAATAAAAAAGAACTTAATTATAAAGTTCTTTTTATATTTTTAATTTAAGACTCTAACTGGTAAAATTAAATATAAAAATTCATCTTCTTCTGTTGGAACAATCACGCATGGAGTGGAAGGTTTATTAAAACATATTTTTACAAATTCATTTGAATTTACTCTTAAACTTTCTAAGAAATATCTTGGATTAAAAGAAATTATTAAATCTTTTCCTGAAACATTAACTGGAATATTCTCTTTGATATTTCCTAGTTCAGAATTAGAAGTTATACAAAGATTATTTTCCTTAATATCAAATTTAACAAAATTATTATTACTTGCTCTAGAAAGTAGCATAGCTCTTTCAAGTGCTTGTTCAAATTGTTCTTTATTAATTATAACAAAAGTTTCATAGTTTACAGGAATAATTTGTTTATAATTTATATAATCTCCCTCAAGAAGTCTTGAAGTTACTTTAGTATCTCCCATATCAACCATAATTGTATAATCGTCTATATAAATATTTATAATATCATCATTATCATCTATTAATTTAGAAAGTTCATTTAAACTTCTAGCTGGAACAACTATAGATTTTGAAATATTAGATTTTATAGGCTTTTTAACTTTTGCAAGTCTATAACCATCTAATGCAACTGTATTTAATTCATTATTGTTAATATCAAGAAGAACGCCTTTTAAGATAGGTCTAGAATCATCTATAGCAACAGAAAAAATAGATTTATTCACACAAGTTTTAAAATCTTTTTTACTTATACCAAAATATTCATTAGTATTTACATTTTTAAAACCTGGATATTCTATAGGATTATAACATTGTATTACACTTTCACTATCTTCATATCTAATAAATAATTGATTTTTTTCATTTAACTCTAATTCAATTTGAGAGTTAGTTAATTTTTTAACAAATTCAGTAATAAATCTACCAGGAACAACTGTTTCACCTTCGATTTTAACATCAGCTTTAATTTTTTTCTCAATAGTAAGTTCTGTATCTGTTGCACTCATTATAAGTGTTTCGTCTTCTGCTGTAATTTTAATACCTTCTAAAATAGGATTTGTAATTTTGTTTGATATAGCTTTACTTACTTTTAAAAAAGCATCACTTAGTTCTAATCCTTGACAAGTAATAAACATATTAAAAATCTCCTTTATATGTATATAATTATATCATATTAATATAGAAATGGCAAATAATAATTAAACATTAAAAGAATTATCTAAATATTTTATTTTGATTTTTAGAGCGCTTTTAAAATAAGATTAATATTTTTCTATTTATTAAATAATAATATTAATATTAAGGTCATGTGTAAATGTGTATAACTTTAAAAAAATCTATATATAGATTAAAATTATCAACTTCTTATTTTTTTATTCTATATATAGATTTTAAAAATGTGGATAACTTGTGGATAAATTTTTAATTTTGTCCACTTTTCAACATCTTTTTTATTTCACTAATAAAACTCTGAGTTTTAAATGATGTTTTAAGTGCATCTGAAATTTTATCTCTTGAATGCATAATTGTTGTATGATCTCTTCCACCAAAAATTTTTCCTATTGAAACAAGTGGTATTTCAAGTATTTCACTTATTAAATAAATAGCAATCATTCTAGGTTCAACAACTTCCTTGCTTTTTTTCTTTCCTATAATATCCTGTCTTGTAATATCAAAATATTTACATACGCAATCAATAATATCATCAGGTGAAAGTCCTTCATTTTTTTCTTCATCTATAAGGCCATTAAAAGCTTCTATTGCATCTTCTTTAGTTGCTGATGCTTTATTTGATAAGTTAGCTAAAAAATAAACTTTTGAAAGCATTCCTTCTAAATCTCTAATATTTGAATCAATTTTTTCAGCAATAAAATCTATAACATCATCATCTATTACATATTTTTCAATTTGACATTTTTTTCTTAAAATAGCAATTCTTGTTTCTAAGTCAGGTTGTTGAATATCTTGAATTAGTCCACTTGTAAATCTAGAACGAAGTCTATCAGCAAGTGTTTCAATATCTTTAGGTGGTCTATCTGATGTAATAACTATTTGTTTATTATTTTGGTAAAGTTCATTAAATGTATGAAAAAATTCTTCTTGAGTTGAAGTTTTTTTAGATATAAATTGAATATCATCTACCATTAAAACATCAAGATTTCTGTATTTGGCTCTGAATTCAAGTACTGCTTTATTTTTTGAGTTAGAGCCTAAACTTTCTATATAGTCATTAGCAAATTGTTCACAAGTTACATACATAACATTTAAATTAGGATTATATTCTTTAATATAATTTCCTATAGCATGAAGAATATGTGTTTTTCCTAATCCACTTCCACCATAAATAAAAAGGGGATTAAATTTTTCTCCGGGATGTTCTGCAACACTTCTTGCTGCAGCATAAACAAACTGATTACTCTTACCAACGACAAAATTATCAAAAGTATATTTACTATTGAATGGATTTTTTGTAACTTCTACACCTTTTTCTTTTGTTTTTTCGCCATTAATCTTGACATATTCAATTTCTTCATTTTGGTCAAGAACTTCAATTTCAACATTTTCGCCAAATATATCTTCTACTGCATTTTTTAATTTTTCAAAATAATTTCTTATAATTTGATTTTTGGCAGAAGTTGAATTTGATGCAAGAATAAGAGTTTTACCATCTACAAAATCAACAACTTTTAAAGGTTTAAACCACATTACGAAAGAAACATTTGAAACGTTAAGTTCAAGTTTCTCAAGCACTGCTTTCCATAGTGAAGATAAATCTTGCATAAAAAACTCCTTTGCTTCATTATTATAAGCAAAAAATATTTAAAAGTCAATTACAAGTGACTTAAAATTTTTTTATTTAATTTTTATATTTCTTTTATAAATTTTATAAAATAAATACTTTTAATGGAAATTTTTTTTAAAATATGATATTATAAATGTAATGAAGATTGAAACTTTAAAACTTAAAAATTTTAGATGTTACTTAGAAAGAGAATTTAAGTTTGATGATAAATTAAATGTTATTATTGGAAAAAATGCTCAAGGAAAAACAAATATTATTGAAGCAATTTTTTTTGCAGTCATTGGAAAAAGTTTCAGAACTTCTAAAGAAAAAGAAGTGATTAAATGGGGAGAAGAAAGAAGTTTTATTAGTGCTTATTTTAAAAAAATATATAGAGATGTTAAAATTGATTTATTATTTGATAAAGAACACAATAAAACTGTAAAAATTGATAATATTCCTATAAAAAAAATAGGTGAACTTTTAGGTCAGACAAATGCTGTATTTTTTTCACCAGATGAACTTAAATTAATTAAGGAATCGCCACAAGAGAGAAGAAGATTTATGAATATAGATATTTCTCAAACAAACAAAAAATATTTTTACCTTATTACGAGATATGAAAAAGTGTTACAAAATAGAAATAAACTTTTAAAATCTTCAAAAGATATTAATATAATAAAACAAACAATAGATATTTGGGATAGAGCTTTAAGTGAACTTGCTGAAAAAATTTATTTAGAAAGAAAATTATTTATTGAAGAACTATCACCTTATGCTAAAAAGGCACATGAATTTATTTCTAGCGGAAAAGAAACTTTAGATATAAAATATGTTAGTTCTTTTTCTGAAAATTATTGTGAAAACATGCTAAAAGCTTTAAGTGAAAATTTAGAAAAAGATTTTAAACTTGGTTATACAACTGTTGGCGTTCATAGAGATGATATAGATATTTTTTTAAATGGTGTAGAGGTTAAAAATTTTGGAAGTAGGGGACAGCAAAGAACTTGTGCACTATCATTAAAACTTGCTGAAATTGAAATAATAAAAAATAGAACGAATGATTATCCTATTTTACTTTTAGATGATGTTTTTAGCGAACTTGATAAAGAAAGAAGGAAAAAACTTTTAAAATTTACATCAATAACACAAACAATTATTACTTGTACAGATTTTGATGAAGAAATCAATGCAAAAATAATTAAAATATAAAAAAAGTTAGACCTAAAAGACTAACTTTTTTTGTTAAATTAAAAAATTAATTTTCTTTTTCAATAAAATTATCAATTTTTTTATTACTTTCAAATTCTTTGACTGCAGTATTACTTATCTCAAATTGAATATGATCACGAATATTGTTGCAAATATCATTTATGAATTTAGCGTCAAAACTAACTTGATTTGGCAAAACATGATATCTATTATTATGTTCGACACATATAATATTAGGATTTTTATCAAGTTCTTTTAAAACTACATCTGTAGCATATTTTTTTACTATTTTTTCAAATTTTTTAACAAGTGGATTTAATAAATTTTCTTTATTTTTTTCGTAATAGATTCGCTTTTCTTCTTTATCTTTACAATTTTTATAATATTCAACCATTTCTTCTTTATTTTCTAAATCTTTAGATAGTTTTTCAATTTTTGATTTTTTGAATAAAGAAAATTTTGAATTTTTTATTTTTGTTATTTTATATTCAGTTTCCTTTTTTATTGAATCCCAATTATCATATAAATTTTTATATTTATCTAAAAGTTCTTTGCTAAATACATAAAAATCTTCTTCAAACTCGTAATCACCTTCATTAAATGTATGTGAATAAACTTTAAAATTTTCTCTGATGTCATAATTTAGTATTTGTTTTATATCATCAATTTGTTTATATAAATTTACAAGTTTTTCATCTTTTTTACAAACATTATTAAAAGTTTTAATGACATCTCTCCAAATATCATTTATTTTTTTAGTATTTTCTATTTTATCATTTTCAGACATATTATTAAAATTAGTAATAGATTTTTTTAGTTTTGAAAAATTGATATTTTCCATATTTTCTCCCTTTATAAATATTCTTTTAAATATTATAGTTAATAAAAATATTTTTGTCAATAGCGTTTTTTTTTAATAATAATTTGAATTTGAATGATAATATATAAATATCTTTTAGAAATATAAATTAATATTTTTACATTCTTCTAAAATAATATCTTCTTTATTAATATTTGAATTTTTAATATTTATAGTTCCATTTTCACATAAATTTAACTTAATTATATCATTTTCACTTGTAATTTCATTATTGAATAATGTATTTGTTAGTGATAAATTAAAATTTTTAATATTAGATAAATTTAAAATATTAGCAGTAGAATTTAAATTTATATTTCTTAATTCAAAGTTTCCACCTTCAATGTCTTTAAATTCAAAAATTATTTGAGTTGAATTTAGAGTTGCTAAGTTGTCAGCATAAATAGTTAAATTTTTTGACAATGGTATAGTAATAGTAGAAACATTATTATAAATACCATTTGAAAGTTTTATATATGAATTATTTGGAGCGTTTTCAATTATTTTATTAAATTTTGAAATATCACTAACGGAATAGTTAGGTAAAACTTTTATTGCTGTTTTAATTTTTTTATTTTTATATTCTATTTCTACAAAAGTATCAAAAACACTTAATGGTTCTTTTGAGTAAGATAATAAAGTATTATCTATTATTTTTTTAGAACCATTAGAATAAGTTGACTCAATAATCATTCCGTCTGAACTAAAAATTTCATTTGCATTATAGGTAGTTTTAGTTGGTAAACTCTTTATTTCAATTTTAGATAAATCAACTTCTAAAACTAAAAGTTCTACTACTTTTTCTACTCCATTATATTTTATAATTAATTTACTATCAATAACTAAAGGGGTTGGATATTCTAATTCTAAATCTTCAATAGATATATTTTCTTTTCTTCCATCTGAATATATAGCTGTAACTTTTAATTTATTTAAATCTAAAATGTCACCTTCATAGTAAACAGTTTGATAAATTTCACTATCAATTTCTATATCTAAAAATTCACCTTCTTTAATAGTAACTTCCAAATATGCTGTCAAATCACTTTCTTTCACATAAGCACTTATAGTTGCTTTACCTACTCCAACTGCGTAAATTTTACCATTTTTGTCTACTTGAGCAATATTATTATCTGAACTTTGATAAGTTAGAGTATATTTATTTGCATTTTTAGGTAGAACATTTAACTTTGAATAATGTGTAGAGCCATTCAATAATGTTATTTCATTTTGTTCAAAATAAATATTTTCAACTTTTACATATTTATTGTTTTGTGTAAAAAATAAAATGGCAATAAAAGCAAAAATAATTAATAACATTATTAAACTTGAAAAAATAATTTTCTTTTTATCCATTGTACTCCTTTAATAATTTTATATTGAGTTTATTATCTTAAATGTTCTAAACATATATACATAAAAATTTATATTGCAAATTGTTTTCTTAATTTTAATTATAGTTATAGCTTTTATTGATGTCAATTATTTATTAAATAAGTTATTTGCATAAAAGTAGTATTTAAAAAAAAATTATTTATTTTGTATTTTTTTTAAATTTATTGTTATTTTTATTTTAATTTTGATACTTTTGCTCAAATTATATATAAAACATAATAACTTAAATTTATTAGTTAGTTTATTAAAATGCTTTAAAACATTTTGATTAAAACTTTTATTATTATATAATAATAAAAAATTATAAATGATGGTATTGTAAAACTTTTTATTAAGGAGAAGAAAATGTTTAGAAAATTTTTAAAGAGTTTTGTTGGAATTTATTTAATGATACTTTTTGGAGGTATATTTTGTTTAGTTCCAAATTTATTATTTAAGTCGAAAAATATATTAAGTTCATCTAATACTGAAATCATTAGTACTGAAAGTCGTTCTAATGATATTTTTGTTAATAAAAATTCTAATATAACAGAAAACAGTATTTTAGATTCTTGGCAGAATGATATAATAACAAACTCGGTTACTTTAAAAGTTAATTCAACATATTCAAAAGTTATAAATGGATATACTTTTGAAAACTTAACTAATGTTGTAGAGATATCTGATGCTGAACAATTAGCTCAACTTGCTTATAATGTAAATACTAAAACAAATTATAGTGATAGTTACATATATATTTTAACAAAAAATATTGATTTAAGTGGAAAACTTTGGACACCTATCGGAACATATTCTAATCCTTTTGGTGCAAGTTTTATAGGTTGTGGTTATACAATTAGTAATATACATGTTGACGATATTGTAATTGAAAATAATTCAAATAATGCTGCAGGTTTATTTGGAAATGTATCTTCAACTGGAAACATATCAGACCTTGTTTTAGATGGAAATTATCTTATAGACTCGACTAAAACAAAAGCTACTTTAATAGGAAGTTCTTCTGGTCAAGTAATAAATTGTTATACTACTTCAAATTTTAGTAGTAACCTAGGAACAAATTTCGTAAACGGTGGAGTTGTTTATAAAGGAACAAGTTTAGATGGAAAAGTTACTACAACTTATACAGCAATAGAAGGAACACAAACAATTAAATATTATAAGTTCGAAGAAAAAAGTCCTGCTTCATTTTATATTGCAAATAGTGGTGCACAAAAAGAATGGTATAATGGTAATATATTAAGAGTTCTTTCAAGTGGTTCAACTAGCAATCCTATTTATTCTTCTAAAGAACCTGTTTTAAGAGTAAGTGCAAGTGAAAATGATATTTACCCACTTTATGAAGGATATAAACCTTTAATGCCTGCTAATTTTTCTAATAATATTGGTATAATAGAATTTGAAAACAGTGTAAATATATCTAATGTTTTTAATTATGGTTATGGAACTAGAACAAATATAGAAGTTAATATTCCTTATGATATGTCATTTAATACATTCTTTACTAATAATCCTCAATATAAACAAAGATTAGGATATAATTTTAAAACTTTAAATGGTTTAAATGAAAGTGATTTAGCTGACAAAAATTATAAAACAGGTTTTCCTGCTGAGGGTGAAACTATTACTTTTACATGGGAGGCTCAAACATCAAAAAGTGTAGGAATACAATTTGTTTGTGGAACTTATGGTGATGGTGCAGATACTTCTGATTTTAATAGTTTAGATGATGTATTTTATAACAATTCTATTTCAAGTATTTTAAATTGTAATGATGCAACTTTAACTAATTATACAGCAACATTAAATGGAATATTAGTTGGAGAAAATGTTCAATTTTCTATACAATTAAAAAAAGGGTATAAACTTCAAATATATGGAGATGACACTTCAGTTGCTTTTGATACATCAGGTATGTATCAAACTGGCACACATCCAAATTATAATATAAATAGTGTTACTCAAGATTCTTATAATCTTATTACAGGTTCTTGGGAAATGATTGAAAATGTTGGACAATTATATAATACCTTTAATATATCAATATCAAATATAGTTGCAAATGGTGGAACATTAAAAATTAAAATTGTAAGAGAAGGAATAGATGTAAAATTTAATGTTAATAAACTTGAGTTGGATAGTTCATTAACTATGACAAATTTACAATATACAATCACTTATAGAATTAATGATAATGATGATTTAAGTGGAACGATTTGGAATACAACAAGCCAATCAGGAGAAGGAAAAGAAGAAAATGATTATATTTTATGGAATTGGAAACTCGGGCAAAAAATAGAAATTATTATAAGTATAACTGATGATTCTAATTACATTTTATCTAGTAATTGGAATTCTGCTGGTGATAGTTATGTATTAGAGAAATTAGGAGATAATTTTAATGAAAAATATTATAGAATAAATAAGTTTACTTTTAATAATATTGAAAGTGTTGAGCCAAGAACACTTGATGTGGTCGCTGGTCCTACATACTCTAAAGTTAAATTTGAATTTTATAATGAAAATGGAGAACTTATTAATTCTACCTCAAAAGAATATGATAGTATTTGGGCATACATAAATGATATTAATAAAAATGTTGCTATTCCAGGTGCAGAATCATTAATATCTATGCAAACTACTAATGACATTTTTTACATAAATACTAATGGTTATTATGATATAGACTATGCATTGATTGGCTCTGAAAGAATTGAATTTAGTTTAGCGCAAGGTGAAAATTATTTATATGTTGATAATTTAAATAAGCTTATTTTAGAAGATGCTTTTGCAAATAAAGATTATCCTAATTATATATTAAAAATTTATCTAAAAGAAAGAATATTTAATACTAATGATGCCTCATTAAATTATTATATTGATGATAATAAAATAGAAGGTAATAATACTATTAATGCTTTATTTGAAAGTATAGAATATTTTTCAGATGATACTTTATCTCAAGTAAAAGAAATATATTCTTTTGGTGATAAAATATATATTAAACTTACTTTAACTAATTTAGGAAAAGCTGTTTTATATGGAGATGTTAATAATTGGTTTATTGACAATACAGATAATAAAATAGAAAGTGGCTTTTTAGCTAGCAGTTCAATTAGCAATACAAGTCAAGTTGACAACGGAATTTGGATTATTGAATATACCGCTGGAACTTATAATATTTCATTAGATTTTAAATTTAATTATAAACAAATTAAAGGTCAAATAGTAGGTGCTAAAAATTCTTTAAAAGAAGATATAACTGATTCTAATATATCAAATAATAATTTTGTATTAAAATTTAATTATGATGAAACTAATAATAAAGTTCAAATTGTAGGAGTTAATACATTTACTTCAGTAAATATTCATTCTCAATATTATCTATTAGGATGGTATTTACAAAATGGAGATATAATAAGTGATAATTATTTTAGCGGTAATGGGTTAAATAGTTATTTTGCAGAAGATACTTTACCTTTCTATATCGGAAATTCTAGTGAAAATTATGTAAGTGCTAAAACTTTAGGAAATATAGAAATATTTACATTTAATATATATGCTTGCATTGAAAAAAGAGAAATAAATATAACTTATCAATCTGGAGAAGTTGGCGATGGAGAAATATCAAATTATTTAGAGCAACAAACATATACTATTTACTATAATCAAGAGTATTTATTAGAATCTCAAATTTATAGAAATATTGGTTATGTGGTTTCTGGATTTAATATATCAACTAATCAAGGTGGTCTTTCTAAAAATAATTATAATATTAATGATATTTTGACTTTTGCTGGTAGTAATTGGTGGTATTTATGGTATGGAAATCAAAATTATGTAAATGATAATTATTCTTGGACAGGTTTATATAATGATAGTGATTCAAATGTTTTATGGAATGACAGTCAAAGAACTATAACAATAAAATATTTGTGGGAAAAATTAACTTATGCCATTATTTTTGATAATGGTGAAAGTAATTCTACAACACAAAGTATTCAAATTGGAAATACTATTGCAGGTCAAGATACTAATGCTAGAAATGGTCAAGCAAAATATTCAATTAATGGTGGTTCTGAAATTTATGCAGGTATTAAAAATGGGTATACTGCTGTTGGTTTCAAAATAAGTCAAGATGAAAACAAAGATATTTTAGAACAATTATTTAGTTTAGGAACAACTTTTGTACTTGATATTACTAATTTTAAGTCAATAATGTCAGAAGAATTTTATTATAGTTCGGAAGGGTGTACAATTTATCTCCAGACTCAAAGAGTTGGTGCTAAGTATAAGATATATATACAAAATTCTGATTATTATGATGTTACTTGGAATGGCGGTGACTTAATTAATGGAGAAAATTTTGTAGGTGGTCAAGATAGTAATGGTATATTTATATATGTTACTTATGGTCAAGAAATTTCTCAAGAAGATTTAGATTGGACAAATGGCACACCTAGTTATTCTTTAGCAAATTTATTATCTTCTAACATTTCTAAATTAATAACATTTACTAGAACAGGTTATGTTTTTGATACAAATAGAGCTTTACAATATAATGGTAGAGATTTTGTAGTTGAAGTTGGCAGTAAATATGAAATAGCACAAGATATAACAGTAATTCCTACTTGGTCATTAGTGAGCCAAACTGTATCATCTAGTGTTGAATTTGAATCATTAGTTCAACAAATTGTAAATAATGGAAATTCTATTTATTTGTTAAATGAAAAAGTTTTAACTCAAAATAGTTCTATAAATGATAAAACTAATACTATTTTAAATAAAGATATAATTGACGCTATAGTTGAAAATGGTGAAAGAATATCTGAATATGGATTTGAAATTTATCAATTTAATGGAAATTCGTATGATTTAGTTAAAACCATAAAAAATGTTATAAGTCTTAATTTAACTGATTTTTCTACTTTAAATTATGTAGATGAAAATGATTTAAAAATTCAAATTTTTTTCTATGTAAAAGTTCAAGATACTCTTGTAAGTGATAATAATGGTTATACTGTAAAAGGACCTAGTGAAGATAGTTTAAATCAAGGACTTAAATTAACTTTAGCTAAAAACTCAATATACTTTGATGATAATAATCAAATTTATTCAGCATATTCAAATTCTAATCAATTCTTTGCTACTACTTCAGATTTATATGATAAAGTAAATACTTTTGGAACTGTTAAAGTTACTTATAATTGGGATGGTTCAATTAATACTACAGGCACTGTTTTAGATTTTAATAAAATGTTCTTATCTGATAATTCTAACATTACTATAAATGGTGATTATAATGTTGGAACAAATAAAAATCTAAATTTAGTAATTAATACCGACACTTTTAATTCTATTACTTCAATCAATGGTTTCCCTGTATCAAAGGATACAAATTGGCAGAACTTCCTAATAAATACTACTTCAGCTGATGGAAAAAATATTTATATTGCAAATAACATTGCTGAAATTGTAAAAGGTAGATTTGTTATAGATTTTGGTTCAGCTTCATCTTATTATTTTGATGGACAAGAAACTATTGTTTATATGAGTGATGAAAATAAACCATTTAACATAGGTTCTAAATCTTTTGAATATAGATTAGACAAAATAATTTATATTGGCGAAAATATTTCAAACACATATTTAGGTAAAGAAGATGATTTAGTGTTTGAAGTAAAAGGTCTTCAAGTAAAAGTTGGAGGTAGTTTTGTAGATTATTCAAATTCTTCTTTTGAATACATTTTAAATGGAAGTTTTGAATTGTTAAGTTCTACTACAGCTATAAAAAAGATATATCAAACTAAATATATTACATCTAATAGCCAAGGACAATTAAGTTTAAATCTTGAAGATAGTTATTTAGACATTACTGAAAATTTGATTATAAACAATATCAAAGTAGGTGGGCAAGTTATCACCAATGAAATGCTTACAACAGGCAGTTTAAATGGTGAATTTGCAACTTATAAAGTAGGAAATGAAGTATTATTTAGTTTTGTTGGTAATAATACTCCATATCTTACAATCTATATTAATCAAAATTTAATTTCTTCAAATAATGTTTCATTTACCATTTCAGTAGATATTAATACTGCAAGACAAACAAATTTAAGTTTACTTAGTTTTGATACCGGTTTAAATGTAAATAATTATATTTCATATTTTGACACAGAATATCAAAATAACAAATACTCAACAGATGTAAGTGTTACTTCTTCTGGAGATGGTAATACTACATTTGCAGTTTTAAGTGATGTAAGAAAAGTTACAATAGACTATAATGGTGGATATATTAATCAATTTAATTCTACTGTCCTTTATCTTTCACACAATACCGGAGATTATATTTTACCTGATCCTGAATTTAATTATTCATTGATGAATTTTAATGGTTATAGTTATACTGGAACAGACCCTGTTCTTAAAAATGGAAATATTCTTTCTGTAACAAAAGGTGGACAAAGTGTAACTTTAACTGCTAAATGGTGGCTTACTGGAGTTGCAGGAACACCTAATATAACAGAATTTGATTTTTATACTTCATTAAAAGCAGGCGAATTATTATTAAGTGATATTGTAAATCTTGAAAGTCTTGAAAGTGGAATTTTTGAGTTTGTATTACAAAAAGATGATTCTACAGTTGCACCTTTTGAATATAATGATGGAAAATTTATTGTAAAAGATTCAAGAGGCTGGATAGGAGTTAATCTTTACGGAACTTATACTCTTACTATTACTTTAAAATACAATGATGGTGTAGGTGGAGATTATATAAAGACAAGAGAATTTAATATTCAAATTAATATTACTAAAAATTCAGTAGGTATTGATAAAGTTTCAAATGATTTAACTTTCAATAATGATAATCAAACAAGAAATGTTATTATTGACATTTTAGGAAATGGAGATTCAGTTGTTGCTGATGATAAAACATTATATGAACTTTTATTGAGTGAAACAACAACTGCTAAGAATTATGGAATTGATATAGCTATAGAATATCAAGAAAATAGTGAATCAGAAAAACAACAAGTAAGTGAATTAAGAAATGCTGGAATTTATACAATTAGTATTTCTGTAAATAGCACTTATTTAGATATTTATGAATTAAATAGTGAAAAATCTAGTATATCTGTAGTTATTAATCAATTTGAATTAGATTTGAATTTAACTCAATATGCTCAGCAAGTTAATTTAAGTAAATATTTTGGTGAAGTTAACCAAGACCTTGTTAGTGATATAGTAGTTACTGCAAATAATAGTGATAATGTTAAAATCCGTTTTACAAGAGAAACTGGCGAAGCAATAGGTGAATATAATTATCTTACAGCAACTATTGTTGAAGTTTCAGATGAAAGAGATTATGAACTAAAATTTGACGCAAGTACTTTCACTAGTAAATTTGAAATTCTGACACCTTTAGTTAATCTTCAAATTGAAATGAGTGGAACATTAAATTACATATATAATTCTCAAATTTTAAATAATATTCAAGTTGTATATGAAAATGGAAACTTTGTTGTTAAAGGTTTTGCTGGACTTGAAGAAGTAAAACAAACATTTGAATTATATTACTTAAATGGAAGCGGTCAAAAGGTATACATTCCAGAAAATGAAAGAAATATTTACGCTGGATATTTAACTTTCACAAGTGATAGTTCTATTACTGCAAATGCAGGAAAATATAACTTAAATGTTGCATTAAGTGAAGAAGGTCAAAATACTGAATGGAATGGTGTAGTATTTGCAAATAATACAATTTCTGAAAATTATAACAAAATTATTGTAAATGAAAGAACTTTATATATTGATAGTGCAACAATGGAATTTAATCAACAGAAATCATTTACCTTTACTGTTGGTGCACCAGATAATAATGCTGAGTTACAGGTAAGAAATAATATTGCAAGTGATACTATTATCATTACAGGTAGTTTTGATAGTGCAGTAGTTGGAACATATAGTTTAAATTTATCTCTTGATGAAACAAGTGAGAAAAATTATAATCTTTCAAGTTATACTTTTGAGGGATTTACTGTTACCCCTTCTGACGATGAGGTTTCTACTACATTTGACGAAATAACTTTAAGCTATGGAGATATTAACAAAGGTAAAACAACTGAACAAATTTTAAATCAAAATATTCAAGTTGCATTTAAGACTGCTGTTTCTGCTATAGCAAATGAATTTTTACAAATAACTAATCATCAAATAAAACTCGGTGATGTTGTTGTTAATGATAGTAATTATTCTACTGGTGGATATTTAAATAGTGAAACATATGTTTTTGTATTCACAGTTACTTCTAAAAATTATACTTTCGGTTCTACTGATGATGGAAACGGTAATTATACAAAAGACTTTATCATTAATGTAACAATTAATAAACAAGAGATTACTGTTTCAAATACTAACAATGTAATAACTAAAAAATATGACCATAATGTAGATGTACTTTCAACATTTGTAAATCAAAATATTAATGCTTCTAAAGGTTACTTTACAAGTGGTGGAATACTTGCAGGTGATGAAATTTTAGTTGTTAGTGCTGAATACGAAAATAAAGAAATTGGCAATAACAAGAAAATAGTAAATATTGTATATGGAAAAGATTATCAAAATTATGAAATAAATGATGAAAGTTTAGTTGGAAATATTACATCTGTTTCTATTAACTTTAAGAAAAATCTTGAAACGGAAGAATTTGTTTCAGATGGTGACTTTACTAAAAAAGACCCATTTATTATAGAATATGATGGCAATATGATGAATTTTATTCAAAAACTTATTGATAATTATTCTGGTAGAGTGGGTTATACACAAATTGGTTGGGAATATAATGATGAAATAGTTACCAACTTTACTACTGAAAATAAAACTGAATTTGATGCTTTCTTAGGTTATGCAATAGCTAATAATTCAAGTGGTGGAATAACTCTTGATGCAGTTTGGAAAATATTAACTTACAATGTAACAATTGTAACTGATGAACATACTTCTGTTTCACATAACATAACAAATCCTGTAAATTATTATTCTTCATTTGTTGGAGATGATAAAGTAAATATTACTATTAATCCTGGATATGTTTTAAAAGATGTTCAAATTAATAATTCTAATGCTATATTACAAAATATTTTAGGTAAAGATACACGCACTGGAAATTCATTTGAAATTGTAAATGTAGTTGGTGATATTACAATAACTATTGTTACAAGAGAAATTAATGTATTAATTAAAGTTGATTTAAATGAACCAGAAATCTACTCAGCTACTTTTGTAAACAATGAAGATTGGCAAGATGCTAATACAACTTGGGCAAAAAAAGAAGTAGTTCTATCTTATAGTGATTTATTAAAAGATTTACCTGAAATTAAACTTACTACTCCTAATACATTTGACCCTGATGGTTGGAACTTAAATGGAGAGTTAAGCACTGGCAATAGTATTTGGGAAAGAATAGGTGGAGATAGTTTAACTCAAGATAGTCTTGAAGGAATAACTTTTGTAGCTAGATGGACAGAAGCTGAAATTACAATTAAGATAGCAAATACTGAAAATACTAAATCAATAACAGTATCAAATCAAGACGGAGAAATATCTTTAAATAATGGTGTTTATAATATTAAATATAATGATGAAATAACCATTACTATTCAAAGTAAAGATTGGTATAAATTTACAAGTTTCAATTCTTCTGGAAATGGCGATGAAATAATTGTAGATAATTTTATTGGAGAACATCAAGGAAGTGGTGAAACTAATGGAACTATATCATTTAAAGCATTACAATCATATACTATTTCGTTATATATAGAAGAAATTTTAGTTAAATTTATTCCAACAAAACAAGAACAAATAGGTGCAACATTTACAAATAATCTTTTAGATAAAACTTATACTTATTCTTCTTTGATTGGTAAAAATATAGAAGATATTGGAAAATATACTTTAACTGAAGGAACTTATGATCATATAAAATGGCAATATAATAGTTCAGTTGAAGTTGAATTTAATAAATCTATAGAAACATTTATACTAGAAAATGGCGGAATTCCTACTAAAGATTGTAAATATACTTTTGAAGCAATTTTTGAGGGTAGAGAATATCAAATCACATTCAATGCTGGAGAGGGAACTTTTACAAATTCTGATGAAGATATTACAATTACATTAAAATATGGGGATAACTTTACAGGTATGCCACAAGTAACTGAACCAGAAGGAAAACATTTAGCTTTCTGGCGTAGTGATAGCGGTGAATCATTAAATGAAAATGATAAGTTTATATTAGGAAAACCAAATCCTAACGGAGATTATACTATATTATTTACAGCACAATTTACAATGAATGTTTATAGCATAACTATTAATATAGATTATACTCATTTAGAAAAAGTTGTTGTTGACGGTCAAGAATATACTAATGGAACAATTACTTTAGAAAATGTTGTTCATGGTTCTTCTAAAACTTTAATATTTACATTTAAAACAGGTTATGAATTTAATACATATCACTTTAATTCTGATAAAAATGCTACAGTTCAATTTAGTGGTGTTAATGCCATAATCTCTAATATAGAAGGCGCTTGTGATATAACAATAACAATCAAAGCTAAAGATTACACATTAACAATTGATAAATCTCAATATGAAACAATTTCTAAAGATGGAGTTGATGCAAATATTATAAGTATTTCTTATGATGAAGAAATTGCTCCGAAATTTAATGGAATTTTGTTTGATAGAGATGGTTATACAGTTTTAAATCTTATTGAAAAAGAAAGTGGACTTGTATTTGCAACTGCAAGCGTTAATGAAGACGGTATAATTTGGGATTTTGCTAGTGATTTTGTTGATGGTGGTTTATATCAAACTGATAAAAATCTAAATCTTAAAGTTAAGTGGACTAGCGATAAAGATTATCTTTCTGGGGTAACTACAGGTAGCGTAGATAAATATTTCAGTGCAAAAGCAACTGAAGTAGCAAACACAGAATGGAAAATAGCATCTAATGGTCAAACACAAACTTTCAAAAAGGGTGATATTTTAGCAAATGGTGATGAAGTTGTAGACATCTATTACACTGTTGATGATGTTAGATTTGAATGTAATGGAACAGATTTTAAATTGTATATTACAGATGTGGTAACAAATGCAAATGCAGTTATGGTTGTTTCATTGCGTGATAGTTTAGATAGTTCTAATGTTTATAATTTACAATCTACTAATGGCATTGTTACATTGTTGCCAAGTGAAATTCAAATTGAAAATGAAAATTTAGTAAGTTACTATACAGGAACAAGTAAGATTCAACAGAAAGGTGATAATTTCAATATTGGAGAATTTTACTATCAAGATACAGACAAAACACAAGTTAGTGAACTTGGATTTATTAGAGTAGAAATTGTTGATAGTTCAAATGAATTTAATATTGGCGATAATCATCAAGTTAAATACATATTTAGTAAAAACAAGAGCTTTAAAATTTCTAACTATGCTGGAAATATTAAAGAAGAAAATGGTTATATTGTATATTATCCACAATTAGATAATGCTAAAGCAATGATAGAGAAAACACCTTTCACAATTTCTATAAGCGGACAAGGTTTTGAAACTGGTGATTATCAAAAAGTTACCGTAAAAGATTATAATTCTGAAGATTTCATATCAGATGAATTTGTATTTAATGTTAATTCAATTTACACTAAAGATATCGTAGCTAAAGACTACAAACTTTATCCAGATGAATTAGAAATTGATTATTCTATTACTAAAAATGGAATAGACAAGAAAAACAATTTTGAAGTTATTATAAATGGTGTTTATACAATCATTTCTAAAGATAATGGAAATTTAGTTTCTTTCTCTTCAAAATATTTAGATTTATCAAATCCTGAATTGCCATTGTTAGTTGATAGCGCTGAGGGTTTTGATAGCAATGATTATATTATTTCAGTTGAAAGCTTTATTTATGGAAAACTTCAAAACATTACTGAAGATGTTTATAGTTTTATTGATGATGAAGGTAATTTAATATTTACTGTTTATGACAATAATTCATCTTCTCCAAAAATAATTATACTTAAAGGAAAATCTGTTTCATTTACTTACTCTATAAATGGAACTATGTCAATTTTAAGTTATGCTGATGGTTCGTTAGACGGAGAAGGTGCTAAAAATATTCTTGATACATTAGAAAATGAAGAAATAAGAACACATCAAGAAGATTTTAATTTGTCAAATGCTAAAACAATAAATATTATAATGACAGATTATAAAGCAATTCATTTATCACTTGGTGATAAAGGTGGAATGCAAACTCCATCACAATATATTAAATTAGGTAGTAATAAAGAAGTATATCTTTTAGATGATAATAAATGGACTGGATTTGTGTTTAATGGTTGGAAAACTGAAGCTGGTGCAGGTGTTATCGTTTCAAATACTAATGTTTTTGTTGAAAATTCAGCAAAAATTACAAATACAACTATTACAGCATCTTGGGAAATTGAAACTCCAATTATTACAAATTGGGAAAAATCAATTTCAAGATCTGCAAAAGTAGGACTTAATGAAAATATAGATAAAATCGTTAATGACGAAATTTTGACAGTTGGAATAGATAATTATAATAGTGAAATAACTTACAGTTATACATTCTTATTAAATGGTAAATCGCTAGGAAATGAATTAATAGTTCCTGCAAAATTATCAAGTGAAGATGATTATACTTTAAAAATAACTGCTAGTTATAAAAATGGATATGTTTCTAAAGAAGCAAGCGTTGAATTCTTCTTAGATATAACATTACTTGATATAGGAAATATAACATTTAATCAAACAAACTTTGATTATGCTAATTATGACTATATTAATGATATAACTGTTACTTTTGATTCAAATAACATTGGAACAAAAACATTAAAAGAATTAATTAATGCAAGTGATACATATTCTTATTATTTCACTGTTTCTAATAGTGAAATTAAAAATAACGGCACTTATACAGTTACACTTGGTTTAAATAAAGAAATATTTAATGATAAAACTTATACACAAACTATTACAGTAAATAAATTTGTATTTACAGTTACACAAACATATTTAGATGATTTAAGTCTTTCTTCTAAACCATTTGGTGCTAATGACCCTTTATTTGAAATTAACCATAATCAAATTTTTGATAAAGGAACAAATGAAAATATTATTATCACTCTTGAAAGAAATGCAGGTGAAGAAAGTGGAACATACAATTTCCTTGATAATGCACAATCTTCATCAGAAAACTTTGTGATTAAAATTGAAGAAAATCTTAAATTTACAATAAGCGCTTCAGATAGTGTTCTTAATGTAACAATCGATAGTCAATTAAGCAAAGTTTATAATAGTAATAATTCTACATTTGAATTAAACTATAATTCAGAGCAAAGTAAATGGATTATTACGGTAAATGGCGGTAATAGTTCTACAATTTCTTTAAGTATTACAGATGAAAATGGACAAAGTTCATTGCGTCCAGATTTATATGCTATTGCTTTAAATAATATAGAAATTTTACTTGATAATGCTGAAGATGTTAATACATATACTTCATTTAGAGCAGTAGTTGGAAGTGGAGCAAACTTCAAAGATGATAATATAAATATTAGTGGAACATTTACAATTACTCCTAAAGAACTTGAAATAGCTTCTGTAACAAAAGTTTTTGATAGAGATAATCTAATTAAGGAAGGCAATGCAACTTATACTAACCTTGAAAGTGGAGATATTGTTATTCTTCAAGGTAATTTCTCTCAAATAACAGCTGGAAATAATATTTCTCTTGAAAATTTAGTTTTAGCTGGAGAAGATAGTTCAAATTATGTTATTGCAAATCCTAATATAAAGGGAACTATTACTAAGAAGAATGTGTCTTCTGCACAAGTTAACATTGGTTTAACATCTTTTGGATATGGTCAACTTTATAAAGGATTAACTTTGAATCAATTACTTTCTATTACAAATGGGGCAAATGTCATAATTGATTCAAATATACAAGATGATTTACAAAATGGTTATGTTTCAATTAAAGAATATTCAATAAATGAAAATAATTTCTCTACTGGTGAATATGTAAATTCAGGAAATGTTAATATTACATTTGTTATAGAATCTAATAATTTCATATTTAACAGTCAAACATCTATTGAATGTGCATTACAAGTTGCAGTTGCAATAAAAACTTTAGATCTTTCTAAACTTGCAATTGTAAAAAATTATAATGGCAACAATAAACTTCCTAACTCTTTAAGTGATAATCTAGCAGGATATGGTGTTCTTTCGGGAGATACAGTTCTTATAGATAAAGAAAATAGTTATTATGTTTCATCTTCTGTTGCACCTAGAATAGAAGTTATATTAAAACTTATAGGTCAAGATGCTAAAAATTATGGATATATTAATGCATATGGAGAAATTAAAGATTTCTCAATTACTCTTATGGTCGATACTTCTTTAACTGGCGAAGATTTTATAACAGATGGAAATTTTGTTGCAGATAATCAAGAAATTGTTATAAAAAATCCTTATTTCAGTTTCAAATATCCAAATAGTTTATCAGCTAATGAAATTTTAAATCAAATGAAATATCCTACTAGAGTTGGATATAAAGTTATTGGTTGGAAATATCTTGAAGGTGAAGGAGTTTATAGTTTTGTTTCTGAGGATAATATTTTAACTATTATTGAAAATATTGCATTAGATGACGAAAACGAAGAAAAACAAATTCAAATATATCCTGTTTGGGAAATTGAATATTATAGTGTTTCTGTTGAAGGAACTTCTCTTGATGATGTTATAATAACTAGTGACAATAAAGATGAAGATGGAAAAATTAAGTATTTCACAGACTTTACTATTTCTGTTAAAACAAATTTAGGACAAAAAGTAATGTCTTATAATACAGTTCAAGGTAGTGCAAGAAATATTGATTATTCTGATACAGGTAACAGAAATTCAGTTATAAATGTAGAGGGTATAGAGTCTAATTTAAGAATTAATGTTACTACAACTGATATTATAGTAAAAGTTATAATTGATACTAACATTAAAAATCTTCTAAATACTTCAAGAACTGATGATAATTTAACAGAAAAAGATTGTTTGTTTAGCGATTTAAGCAAACTTTCTAAAGATGATTTACCTCTTTTAACTGTTACAGACGGAACTTATGTTTTAAGTGGTTATACATTCGGAGAAGATAATACTCCTATTGATAGTCAAACACTAGAAGAAATTTTACTATCTATAGATTCTGAACTTAATAGCGATACTTCTCTTACATTAAAAGCTTCTTGGAATGGTGTAAATTATACAATTCATTTTGATGCTAATGGTGGAACTTTTGTTAGTGGTCTTGAACAAGAAAGTATAGAAACTGTTTATGGACAAACATTTGCTAAAGAATTCCCTGAAGTTTCTAAAATAGGTCAAAGTCATGAATGGCATGCACCAGATGGAACAGTTTATTCTTCAGATATGGTATTTGCTTCAATCGGACAGAAGGCTTCAAGTGGTGATAAATATGAAATCACATTTACAGCAAATTGGATTAATAATCCTTATAAATTAACAATTAATTTTGCTAATGATTTAAATAATAAATTTATTTTATATAAAGATGGAGAAGTTGTTTCTAATGGTCAAGAATTCGTATTAATTTATAATGAAACAAGTATTTCTTTCCAAATATCACCTGATGTAGGTTATGGATTTAGAATTGACACAACTAATTTAGATGGTCAATTTGAAGGAAGTAAAGAAAGTGATATTTATGGAATAAGTACATTTACAATTTCTAATCTATATAATAATAGCGAAATTACAATTTCTTCAATTCCTGCAAAAAATAAATTAGCTTTAGTATTCGATAAAGTTGCGTCTGTTAGTGTTCAAATAGACTCTCAAGAAGCTCAAGAGTTTACAGATATTTCTGGATTATTTAATCAAAATTTTGATGTTTATACTGAAAGTGTTGTTACTATAATTTTAACTTCAGTTAAAGGATATGAATTTACTTCTAAAGATATAAAAATGGCTGGAAGTGGTGAAATTAGTATTTCTATAAGTGAAGATAAAAAAGTTGCTACAATAATTTGGTCTAAATTTACATCAAATTCAACAATAACTGCAAATGCTACTGCTTCTTTAAATACAATAACATTGTCAGATATTAGTGATATAATTTCAAGTCTTACTATTAATGGACAATATATGGATATTAATGGTGATGAAGTTCAAGTATTTACTGATTCTGTTGTTACTATATCTGCTACACTTAAATATGGTTATAAAGGTATTTTAGACGAAGAAGGAAATTTGATTTCAATTTCTGTTTCAAGTGTTACTTATCCTAATAACGAACTTATAGATAGCCAAAATGAAACATTTAATAATACATCACGAAATTATGTTATTTCTGCAACTTTAGGTGGTAATGTTAAAATTAACGAAGATTTTGCAATTACTTTTGAAGCCACAGAAAGAGAATTTAATTTTAATCTTGCTGTAAAAGAAGGACAAGAAGAACTTGGATCTATTACTTCTCAAGTTTCTCAAACTGTAAAATATGGAGAAAAATTAATTCTTACTTCTTTACCTACAAGTGTTGATAAATATATTCTTTATGGTTGGGAAATAAATGGAGTAATTGTAAGTTATGAAGATACAGATTTAATTATATCTGAACAATTAAAAGAACAACTTGAAAGTGTTAATATCGGTGAAACTATAAATGTTATTGCAAATTTCACATATTTACAAACAGATGTAACATTTAAAAGTGATTCGTATGGTTCATTTACAGTTTCACAAAATGAAAATTTTAATCTTATTCAAGGCGGAAGATCTCAGAAATTAACAATTGATTATGCTAAAGATATAATTATAAATGTAGAAGCAAGGAATGGTTATGAGATTGGAAAATTAGTAGTTGATGGGGTAGAACTCACTATTAAATTAGAAAATCAAACATTTGTTGTATATTATAAATATGAACAACCTGAAGAAAGTTATCAAACTTTAAAATATGGCGAAGAAACTACTATAACATTAGGTGAATTAAATTTAACATTAACTTTAAACAATAGTGATAAAAAAGAAAATGTTGAAATTATAATACCTTTTGATGTAGATAATTCATTTACTAATTTTGAAATTGGTTATACTCCAAGTGTTGTTTATATAAATGTTCAAGCAGGAATTATGACTGGCTGGCAATCTTATTATCCTTCAGGTGATGGTGGAAAAATATATATCGCAAATAGTGAAGGTGAACTATTAGGAGATAGCTTATATTTAAATGAAAATAATGAACCTATGTCTAGTGAAGAACTTGCATTATATAAAGGCATAAGTTATAAAGTTGCTTCTTATACAGGCGCTACATACTATTTTGTAATAGTATCAGAAGAAGGATTCACATCAACTTTTGTTGCAACAGGTGGAAGCCAAGCTAATAATGCTGATGGAACACTAGCATGGATTTCAGATATTTCTGATTCTAATGGAAATGTTGTTGCAAGTGCATTATTTACTGCTGATGAAAATGATATTTTAATAAATTTAGTGACTGTGAGTGATACTGGAACTATTGAATCTGCTCTATCTGGTGTTATCAATGCCACAGAAACAGCTTTAGTTAGATTTGTAAGTGGAAAAGGAAGTTATCAAGCTACGATGACTGCAATAACAGGAAGTTCTATTGAACTTAACTTCAATACAACATTTACACATGAACTAATTGATGAAAATGGAACATTAAAATATTTTATTAACGGAAAATATGAAACTGCAGTTGGTGGTGAAATAATAGAAAGAAGTGATTACTTGGAAACAGGTTATACAACTTCTTCAACTTTGATTATTAATAAAGTTAAAGGTGATTTAATAATCAACATTTTTGTAGAACCTAAAGTATTTAATTTAAAATTCTATATTGATGAAAATACAAGTTATACAATAAATAATGCTCTTACTTATGGAAAAGATATTGACCTTTCGACTTTATCAACTCTAACTGAAGAAGAAAGAAATAAAATACTTACTCCTACTAAATCTGGATATACTTTCGGAGGTTATTATACTGCCGAACTTGGTGCAAGTAAAATGTATTTAGATAGAAATGGTAATACAGTAAGCAAGTGGCTTGATGATGGTTATACTTATGTTTCTAGTTCTTCAGGAAAATCGGGATATCTTCCTGATGCTAACTTTGATGTTTCAACTCAAACATTCACAATTTATGCTTACTGGATTTACAATCAAGCATTTATTAATGTTCAGTTCGAGCCAGCTAATATTACACAATATCTTAAAGGTTTCTCTATTGCAAATATTATAACAAATCAAACTATTTTAGTTGATGACCAAAATAAATGGTATGGTGCAGTCAGTGAGGGAGGTCAATTAAATATTAGTGGAATTGATATTGAAGGTTATAAGTTTATTTCATGGACTCTTTATCAAGATGATGAATCTTTAGGAGAAAAAGGACAAAACTTCACATTTACTGTTACAAAAGGTAACTATGTTTTAAAAGCAATTTATCAACCTATTTATGAATTAAGTGTAACTAAAGGTGGTAGTGTTCAACTTGTTCAAAATGGTAATGTAGTTAGCGGAAATAGTTATGATCCAAATTCTATAGTTTCAATTGTTGCTTCTTGTCAGCCTGGTTACGATTTTGTTAAATTTATAGATTCAAAAACAGGTGAAGAGTATAAAGCAACTTATGACGATATTAATAAAACATATACTTATACATTTAGTGAATTAATTGATAAACCTTTATATATTCAAGCAGTATTTGAAGGAAAAGATGTCAATGTAAAACTTGATGCTTCAAATGCACTTGAAGTTCACAAAAATTTAAAAGTATTTGTAAATGGTCAAGAAATCAAAAATTATGATAATTTTGTAGCTAAAATAGATCAAAAAATCACAATACAAATTGAAAAAACTCTTGGTTTTGATTTTGAATTCATTGGAGCTAATTTTGAAAGACAAGATTTAGGTTACAATAGATATCAATTCAATTATATTTTAGGCATGGAAAATGTTGTAAGCCAAAATGGCAACTTAGTTCTAAATTTAAAATTAAATGCTACAAGAGAAGAAGTTAATTTACACATTAACTTAAACATAAAAGATATCGTAAGTGAAGATGAAAAGATTTTAGCTGCTGAAATGCAATTTATAGATTTTAATGGAACATCTACTTCAATTAAATTTGAAGACACTGTAAAAACATTGTATGGTCAATCTTCAATTTTAAAATTAAATATTCTTGATAATTATAAACTTGGAGAAATCAAAATATTTGATACTCTTATTGAAAGAGATGTAACCGAAATGTATTCTGGTGGACAACTAGTAATAGATTTAACTTTATTAGGCAATAATTATTCCGATGATTATTATTTAACAATTACACTAGAAAGAAAATTATGGATTGATGAAAGTGTAAGAAGTCAGACATTAGAAGGTGATGGAACAAAAGAAAATCCATATTTAATCAAGAGTGCTGCTGATTTTGGTTTAATGGCTTATTTAGTAAATAATGGAATTGTTAATGAACAAGGTCAAAAATATGCGGACTGTATTTATAAGTTAACAAACGATATTAATTTCAGTGGTAATTACTGGGAACCTATTGGAACTAAAGAAAATCCATTTAACGGTGAAATTGATTTAGGTAAATATAATATTGAAAACTTGCTATTATATAAAACTTATTCAAATCCTAAAACTTCTTATAGTGGATTATTCTTATATGTAACAAAAGATGCTAACATTATCCAAGATAATAGTACTCTAATCATAATTCTTTCGATTATAGGTGGAATAATATTCTTAATACTTCTTATTGTACTAATTATTTTCTTAGTAAGAAAGAAGAGAAAAGATAAATTGGAAGATATAGCTAATGCCTAAAAAGTAAATTAAACTTATAAAAAAGGTTGATATTAATTATCAGCCTTTTTTAATTTATAAAAATCATGTTAGCTAAAATTATTGACAAAAAATATAAAACATGATATTATAATGCAAGCAGTGATTTACTGTCCTTGTTTTTTATGTAAAAATTCATAAAAAACCAAAATTTTGTCCAAAAGGAGGTAAGAGTAATGAATAAGTATGAACTTCTTTATATCATTGCATCTGACGTGTCTGAAGAGAAAAGAGAAGAATTAATTAAAAAATTTACTTCTTATGTTGAATCTAAAGGCGGTAGTGTAGATGGAATTGATAAATGGGGAATGAAAAAATTTGCATACCCAATTGACTTCAAAAACGAAGGATTCTATGTTCTTATGAATATAACAATGAATGCCGAAGAAGTAAACGCTATGGCAAAACTTATGAATATTACAGAAGGTATTGTTCGTCAACTTTTTGTAAGAAAGTAAGATTATTTTATTAGATAAAATCTCAAAAGGAGAAATATTATGAATAAAGTTATGTTGATTGGGAATTTAACTAAAGACCCAGAACTTACTACAACAAATAGTGGTGTTTCAGTTTGCAGATTTTCACTTGCTGTTCAAAGAAGATTTGCTAATGCTGAAAATGGTCCACAAGCAGATTTTTTCAATATCGTTGTTTGGAGAGGTCAAGCTGAAAATTGTCACAAGTTCTTAAAAAAAGGTTCAAAATGTTCTGTTCTTGGAAGAATACAAAATTCTTCTTATGAAGCAAGTGACGGGACTAAACGCTATACAACTGAAATAGTTGCTGAAGAAGTTGAATTTTTAGGAACAAAACAGGGTGGAGAAGGAGATTTTACTCCAAAATCTACTCCAAAAGATGATACAGCTCAATTAGAACCTATCGATGACGATAGTTTACCATTTTAATTAAAAGGAGAATAATTATGTCTGAAGCAGTAAAAACAGAAGAAAGAGTTTTTGCAAAAAAATTTAAAAAACCTGCCAAAAAGAAAGTTTGCGCTTTTTGCGTAGCAGGTGAAAAGACAATTGACTATAAAGATGTTGCAAAGATAAAAAAATATATTACTGAAAAAGGTAAAATTTTACCTAGAAGACAAACAGGTGTTTGTTCATATCATCAAAGAGAACTTTGCACAGCTATTAAAAGAGCAAGAAACATCGCACTACTTCCTTATGTAGGCGATTAATAAAAGGAGAGAACTATGAAAAAAGATATTCATCCACAATATCATGAAGTTACAGTAGTTTGCGCTTGCGGAAATACTTTTAAAACTAAATCATGTGTAAAAGGTGATACTCTTAGCATTGATATTTGCAATAAATGTCATCCATTTTACACAGGCAAAAAGAAAGTTGTTGACGCTAGTGGAAATGTTGAAAAATTTAACAAAAAATATGGTCTTGAATAATATCATATAAGTTAGATAAAGTAAAAACGCATAAATTTTGTGCGTTTTTTTTATATATTAATTAAAAAATGCTTAAAGATTAATATATTGGGAATAATCTTTTTATGATAAAAACTATTTTTCCTTTATCAAATGGAGTAGGACTTTTTTATAATAATAAATTGTGTGTAGGTATAATTAATAACGAAGGTATTAAAAAAGTCGGTTCATTTGATGAAAAACAAGAATCTAAATTTTTCAAGTTGCCTTTTGTAAGAGGTATATTTTATTTATTAAAAGGCTTATTCCTTTTTATAAAGTCTTTTTTGTTTCAATATACTTTAGATATAAGAAAAAAAGAAGATAAAAATTTGTCATATAAGTGGGCAGGTGCTTTTAATGCTATTTCAGGTTATTTTATTTTAATAGCACTTGTTATTTCTTCTTTTTTGTTTGGTTTTTTATTATTAGGATTATTGCCTAAATGGCTTTTTGGACTTGTATTTGATAAGTATAGTAATTATTATTTTCAAAGATTTATTATTGCACTATTGAGATTTTCTTTATTGTATCTTATAGTTTTATTAATCAAATTTATTCCTTATGTAAATAATATATTTGCATTTAATGGAGCAGGAAATATATTTTTAAGTAATAATAGTAAATTTGTTGGAAGATGTTATCCTATGAATTTTTTAAATTTTATTATAAATGTTTTATTGTTTTCTGTTTTTATGGTATCATTAATAGCAGTGAATGTGCACTGGCTTGCAAATTTCTTTATAAATCTTTCTATATTTTTGTTAGTTTGTAGTTTAATGTATGAATTTTTAAATTTATTGACAAAAGGAAAAAGTGCTTTTATAAAAGATTTATGGGTTGTTTTTGGACATCTTGTTACTCTAAAGCCAAGTGCAACTAATACTGAGGTTTTAAATATGACTGCTATTGAACACGGAAATTCTGAAAATTTGAAAGATTTAGAAAAAGATGACATTCCTATGTCTATAGTTTTTGCTGAAATGGAAACTAAACTTAAAACTTGTGAGCGTTTTGAAAAAAGTGATATGGAATGGATAGTTGCAACAATTTTAAATAAATCAAGAGCTGAAATTAGAATTGAACGAGCAATAAAGGAAAAACAATATAGAGAAATTATTCGAGCCACTGAGAGAAGATGTAAAGGAGAACCGCTTTCTAGTATTTTTGGCTTTGTTGAATTTTATGGTTTGAAATTTGATGTAAACAAGAAAGTTTTATCTCCAAGACTTGAAACAGAAATTCTTGTAGAAAATGCTATAAAAAAAATAAAAAGTAAAGAATTTAAAACCGTTTGCGATATGTGCTGTGGAAGTGGAGCTATTGCAATAACTATTTCTAAATTAACTGACGCAAAAGTTGATGCAATAGATATTTCAAAACAAGCTTTAACTTTAGCTAAATCAAATTGCGATAAAAATCATGCTCAAGTTCAATTTATACTATCAGATTTGTTTAAGGAATTGAAAAAAAATAAAAAGTATGATATAATCATCTCAAATCCTCCTTATATTAAAAGTGATGATATTGAAAAACTTGATATAGAAGTTAAAAAATATGATCCTAAACTTGCTCTAGATGGTGGAAAAGATGGTTTAGAATTCTATAGATTAATTACTTCACAAAGTAAAAAACATTTAAATAAAGATGGATATTTGTTTTACGAAGTAGGTAAAGGGCAAGCTCAGGATGTTGCAAATATAATGAAAGATGAAGGATTTACATCAATAAATATTATTAAAGATTACAATAAGATTGAAAGGGTTGTTTATGGAAGAATTAGTAAATGAAATTTTAGAAAAAACTGGAAAAACCAAACAAAGATTCGATTCTTTAACTGAAATGGTTTCGGATCCAAGCATCATTGCCGATAATAGACAATGGAAGAAATTAGTAAAAGAACGAAGCATGATTGAAGATGTTGCTAACAGTCATGATGAACTTGACAAACTTTATAAAGATTACATTTCGTGCAAAGAAGAATATGAAAAAGAAACAGACCATGAAATGAAAAGTATGTTTTACGATGAAATAGGGCTTCTTAAAGAAAAAATAGAAAACAAAATAGAAGAAATTAAAGTTTTACTTTTACCTAAAGATGAAAACGATGAAAGCAATGTTATTATGGAAATCAGACAGGCTGCAGGTGGTGAAGAATCAGGATTGTTTTGTTCTGTTTTATATAGAATGTATGTTATGTATGCTGAAAGCAAGCGTTGGAAAGTTGAAGTTTTGGATATAAATGAAACAGAACTTGGTGGAATAAAAGAAATAACTTTTATGGTAAAGGGTAAGGGCGCCTATAGTAAATTAAAATATGAAAGTGGTGTTCATAGAGTTCAAAGAGTTCCTGAAACAGAAAGCAGTGGAAGAATTCATACATCAACTTCTACAGTAGCTGTTCTTCCAGAGATTGAAGAAGTAGAACTTGATATTGATGAAAAAGACCTTAAAATTGATACATATAGGTCAAGTGGAGCTGGTGGACAACATGTAAATAAAACTGAAAGTGCTATTAGAATAACACACTTACCAACAGGAATAGTTGTCGCTTGTCAGGATGAGCGTTCTCAAATCAAAAATAAAGAAAGAGCTATGTCAATATTAAGATCTAAACTTTATGACTATTATCAAGGACAAGTTGAAGATGAATATAAAAAAGAGAGAAAAAATCAAGTAGGAAGTGGTGATAGAAGCGAGCGTGTAAGAACATATAATTATCCACAAGGTAGAGTAACAGACCATAGAGTAAATGTTACATCATACGATCTTGAAGGTGTTTTAAATGGAAATATAGACCAATTTATTGAAGCTTTAACATTAAAAGATAGAGCAGAAAAATTAGCAAATTTATAAATAAAAAATAATTAAATAATTTTAAAATATTTTTACAATTATAAAAATAATTAAATAAAAAAATATTTAAAAATAATTTAATTTAAATATTTAATAAATTAATGAATATTTAATAATAATTAATAAATAAAAAAAATGCTTCATGTTAGCATGTTTGTTTTTA
>CASEOW010000022.1 GCA_949289785.1 uncultured Bacillota bacterium
GGGAAATTAAAGAAATAAAACGTATTCCTAGTGAGAATGGCTTAACCATTCAAATAAAACCGTCAGTTGGAGATGTTGTTGAAATAATTCTTGATAAGAACAATAGAATAATAAGTTATAAAAATTCTAATGTTCAATCTATAGGTGATAATTTCCTAGAGGATAACACTTCATTAACTAATATAGAACTTCCTAATGTTCAATCTATAGGTGATAATTTCCTATATTATAACGAAAAATTGACAAAAATAGAATTATACAATGTTCAATCTATTGGTGATTTTTTTCTAAATGGTAACGAAATATTAACACAAATAGAATTACCGAATGTTCAATCTATTGGTGATTGGTTCATGTTTTCTAATAATAAATTGGAACAAATAAAATTATTAAATGTTCAATCTATTGGTAATGGGTTTTTGCATGAAAACGAAATATTGACGAAAATAGAATTGCCTAATGTTAAATGTATAAATGATAAATTTCTTTTTAAAAACATAGCATTAACACAGATAGAATTACCAAATGTTGAATCTATTGGATATGCTGCTTTATCTTTTAATAAAAACATAAAAATAAGAGATTTTTTAATAAGTGATAAATTGTATTTGTCATAAAATATAATACTTTTAAACAGATATTAAAAATATGATGGTAAGTGTTTATATGTTTCAAATATAAATAAAAATATAATTTAAGTTTAATATATTCAAAAAAGGAACTTTATAACTTTAAACCTAGGTTTAACTTTTAAAGTTCTTTTTAATTTATTCTATCAGTTTAAAAAAGTTTAACTTTTTATATTTGTTTTTTATTAATTAAATTTTATTAATATCTTTTAAATTTTGTTAAAACTAAATAAAATATTCTCAATTTTAGTTTTTACAACATTTTCTATTTCTTCTCTTCCTTTTCCTAAATAGTTTCTTAAATCAAATTCTTTTTTATTTAAAGTAAGAATTTTTCGTGTTTGACTAGTAAGAGCTAGTCTTAAATCTGTATCAGTATTTATTTTTACAATGTTATGATTTTTAACTGCTTCTATTAAAAGATTTTCTGGAATTCCACAAGCATGCTCTAATTCTCCACCATATTGATTAAATGTATCTACAAGACTTTTATCAACTGTAGAAGCGACTGTAATACTAAAGGAAAAGATGGCAAAAGTCTTTCAATTTTCTCAAGAATATCAAATCTAAGAGTTTGTTCTCCTTTATATTTGTAAGCACCATGACTAGTTCCTATTGCAACAGCTAAGCTATCTATTCCAGTTTTTTCTACAAATTCTTTTGCTTTAGAAGGTTCTGTGAAATGATGAACTTGTGAATATATATCTTCTTCTATTCCTTGTAACATTCCTAGCTCTGCTTCTACTTGACAATTATATTTATGAGCATAATTTGCAACTTTTTTTGAAATTTCTATATTTTCTTCAAAAGATAAACTACTTCCATCTATCATTATACTATCAAATCCCATATCTACAGCATGTGCACAAATTTCAAAAGATTTTCCATGGTCAAGATGGAGAAAAAGATTTGGATATAATTTTTTTGCACAGTTAGTTAAAGCTATTACATACTCATCTCCCATATATTTAAGTGCGCCTTCACTTACTGCTATAATGGCTGGCGAGTTTGTTTTTTTGCAAGCATTAACAATTCCTTGCAAACTTTCCATATTATTAAAATTAAAAGCTCCTAAAGCAAAGTTTTCATTTATTGCTTTTTGATAAAACGATATAAGATTATTCATATTTACCCCTTTTATATTTTAACACATTTTTTTCTTTTATCAAACATATTGATATAAAAAGGAGTTAGAGATGAAAAAATTTAAAATATTATTGGTAGTAACCTTGTTAGGGGTTCTTTTTGTTTTAGTAGGTTGTGGGACAAATAAAGTTACAGATAATATAAGTGAAATAACATATGTTTATTATCAGGGAATTGATGAACAAGATAAAAATGTAAATGCATCTATTAGTGTTGGACAACGCGAAGAACCTTATATAATGGATGGAAAACATGGAACAAATTTGGATTTTAGTTTAATTAATGTAAATTTTGGTAGAGTGCTAGAAGAAGATTCAATAGAAGTTGAACTTATAATAAATGATAATATCGAAAAAATAATTTTAGAATTTAATCCGCTTTCAAATAGTTATATGACAGATTTAGGTTATAGTATTGGAAGTAATGAAAATGTACAAATAAAATATCAAAATTATAAAATTAATTTTAAAAATGTAAGTGATTTGTTTAAGGTTAATTATGAAAAAGCATTAGAAATAGGTCAAGATTTACTTTCAGATTATATTGACAGTTTATATGTTAATGGTATTTTTGAAGGTGAGATTTATTTAAAAGTTTTTAGTCAAAATTCAGGTAATTTTGATAATTTATATTGGATTTTTTCTGTTGTAGGGCGCAATGGACAGTGTGAAAATGTTGCAATAAATGTTTTTGATGAAAACGATTTCTATAAAAATTAATAGTTAAAAAAGCAAATCAAATAATATAACTTTTATAAGCAAAAGTATTATTAAATTTGCTTTTTTTATTTATTTTGTTATAATTAAAGCATGAAAAAAGTATTATCAAACGAAAAAATCAAAGAAAACGCTGTTGTTATAAGTGTTTGTACAAAAAAATCAGATAGTCTACAAAGAAAAACAGATGAAATTAATAGACTATGTTTTTCTAGTGAGTTAAATGTTGTAAAAAATTTTTATCAAAATATAAAAGAATTTAACAAAGCAACAGTAATTGGAAGTGGAAAGGTTAAAGAGATAAAAGATTTTATAGATAATAGTAATGATGTAATTGATGTTGTTATTGTTGATTATGCTCTAACCGGAAGTCAAATGAAAAATCTTTCTAATGAATTTAAAGTAAAAGTAGTTGATAGAGTAGGGCTTATCATCGATATATTTGCCAAAGGTGCAAAATCTAATGAAGCAAAACTCCAAGTAAAATTAGCTCAAGATAAATATATTCTTCCAAGGCTTTCTAGTATGCAGGGGACTAGTGGAAGGTTTGGCAGTGCTGGTGTTGGTATGCGTGGACCGGGAGAAACAAAATTAGAATTAAATAAAAGAATTTTAGAAAATGAAATGGTTTCATTAAGCAAGCAAATAGATAAAATTAAAAAACAAAGATTAGTTACTAAGAAAGATAGATTAGAAAGTGATGTTCCATTGATAGCACTAGTAGGTTATACTAATTCTGGAAAATCTTCTCTTTTAAAAACCTTAGTAAATGAAGATGTTTATGCTGATGATAAATATTTTGCCACTTTAGATACTCTGTCAAGAAAATTACATTTAGGAGATAAACAATTTGCTATATTAACCGATACAGTTGGGTTTATTAGTGAACTTCCTCATCAACTTGTAGATGCTTTTTCGTCTACTCTAGAAGAAGCAAAAAGTGCAGATTTGCTTTTACATGTGGTTGATATAAGTTTACTTAACGAAGATAATGGAATAAAAGAATATCAAGCTAACATGGAAGTTACAGATAAGTTGCTCGACGAGTTGGGGGCTACTAAAAATCGTTTGGTAGTTTATAATAAATGTGATCTTTTAACTAAACCTGTATTATTGAAAGAAAATGAAGTTTTAATTTCTACTAAGAAAAAATTGGGAATAGAAATTTTAATAAATAAGATAAAAGAAAAATTAAATTTAATTTAAATACAATAAAAAAGAAGACTTGTTTGCAATCTTCTTTTTTATTTAATATTAATTATTTTTTATTTTGAATATCTTGTTGATATACTTCATTTAGTTTTTTTACTAAAAAGTCCACATCGACTTCATGAACAAAAGCGGCTTGTTCAATAGTTTCTTCAAGTCCTAAATGACAAAAAATGCAGTGCATTCCAAACCCCATGAAAACATCACCTAATTTTTCATCCATTTGAATAACATCATCAATAATCATATCTTTAGTAATTAAGTTTTTATTATCTTTCTTTTTCATGTTTTTAATATTAACATTTTTTAAAATTTGTGTCAAGTTTTAATTTGATATTTTTAAATAAGCTATAATTAAAAATAATGTCTTATTTTGTAGATTAGGTATATAGTTAGAATATTTCAAATAAGTTATAGCATGGAAAAATTAACAAATTATATTTCAAAAAAAGTTATTAGTATTGAAGAAGGAAAATATGTAGGATATGTTTTAGATGTCCTAATTGATAATGATTTAAACAAAGTCGAAGGATTAATTGTTGCAGATGAGGAAAGTGAACAAAATTTTATTTTAGATTATAAAAAAATTATAAATCATTCTGAAAATTTAATAATGATTTCTTCTTTGCATGATTTAAATTTTACTGTTCTAGAAAATTTTAATAATCCTATGGGGAAAATTGTATTAGACCGTAATGGTATTAATTTAGGCAGAGTGGAAGAAGTATACATTGATGGACAAAATATCAAAAAAATTGTAACTAATAAATGTGAATTTTGGCGAAAATATATTTATTCTTTTAGTGAAAATTATATAATCTTTGGATTAAAAAGAAATAAAATAAGAAAAAATAATTATTTTAAAAATATAACAAATAATTCACAAATTTTGCCTAAAGTTTCTATTGAAGAATATAAAATGACTAACAAGAATAATCAATCTATTAGTCCATATAAGCTTTATGCTCAGCAAGAAAAGCTTTTAGGTCGTAAAATAGTTTGTGATATTTTGGGATATAATAATGAATTAGTTGCAAAAAAAGATGATATAATAAATCAAAAAATAATAAATAAAGCAAAAATTCACAATAAATTATCACTTTTAAATTATTATAGCAAATAATAAATACAATAAAAATAATTAAAAATTGATTTTTTTTAATTTTTTAATTATTTTTTTTATTTTTAATATTGATTTTTAATTAATTTTTATTTTATTATTTGTTTTATTGCTTATTTTATTTATTTTTTACCTAATTTTAATTAATTTTAAACCATTTTTTAATAATTTTTTATTATGTTAAGTTGTATTTATAAAGCTCATAATATTTGTTTATTTTTTATCTTGTTATTTTTATTTTTTTAATTGTATATATTTTATAAAAAAATATATAAAATCTTGTTTAATTATTTGTATTTTTGATGTAAATTGTAGTAGAATAAATTAGCGAGGTTTTTATGATAAGAGTTATACCTAGAAGAACTAAAGTTAAACTTGAGTTTGTTAAAGGTGTTACAGGTATTGATTTATTAATTGGAACAATAGCTGTTGTTGTTTTGATTGTGCTTGCTGCTTCAAACTTTGCAGGTCATGTTTGGCTTGCGATGGTTTGGGCTATAGTTTCTCTTTCACTATTTTTTAAAATTGCAGATAGTGATAGATTTTATGTTACATTAACTCATCTTGCAAGATTTTCGATGCAGAAGAAAAAATATGAAAAAAATCCTAAAAAAGGAAAGTCAAATATAAAAGATATTATTCCTTTTCAATCAATTTATCAGGATAGATGTATTTCATTTGGAAATTATTATGCTGAAGTTCTTGAGGTAAAGCCTATTCTTTTTGACCTTTTAAATGAGTATAGTCAAAATAATGTTATAGATATTGGTTTTGGTAATGCTATTAGAAGATTAGATGATAATCAAGTATGCGAACTTGTTAAAATTAACAAGGCAATGGTTTTGGATTCTTATGTTTATAATGAAAATAAAAAATATGACAGACTTCTAGACCAACAACTTGAAGGACAAATGTCTCAAGGTGAAGTTGATGCAAGGGCACCAATTCTTGAAGAAAGGGTGGCATTTATTGAAGATAAAAATAGAACTAATAAAATTTACAAAGATTATTTTTATCTTGTTGTTTTAGGGAAAGACATAGAGGCACTAGAAAATACTGTAAACGGAATGGCTTCTTCACTTGCTACTTGTTTGACACCTGTTACAACAAAAAGACTTGTAGGTAGTGAACTTGCTGTATTTTTAAGAGCTAATTATAATAGAGAATTTAATGAGCGTGATTTAGAGAGTATGCCTTTTTCTGAGTTTATTAATTGGGCAACTCCTGAAAAGATTAAATTTTCATCTGCAAAATATAACATAGATGGAAATAATTATAGAACTTATGTTGTAACTGAATATCCTTTACAAGTTGGAAATGCTTGGGGCGCTTCATTCTTCTTGTTAGATAGAACTAAAGTTGTTATGAAATTCAAAAAAGCTCCTAAATATGATTCAGAAAAAAAGATTGATAAAGCAATAATGGATATGGAAACAAAGCTTTATAGAACAGGCAAAAGTAGTACTAGAATTGAAATAACAACTCATCTTGAAACTTTAAGAAATTTGTTAGCTGAATTAAAAAATAATAACCAACAATTATACGATGTAAATACTTTTATTACTTGTGAAGATGCAGCTAGAAAAGATGTAAAAGCTGTTCTTAAGCAAGAGGGGTATAGATTCTCGGAAATGTTTGCTAGACAAATAGATGCTTTCATTTCAACTGGAATCTCTATGCGTGATAACATTAAAGAATATCAGCGTGGTATTCCAACTTCAACTCTTGCTGGAGTTTTCCCTTTTGTTTCTAGCGAACTTCAAGATGAAAATGGTTTCTATATCGGGGATAATGCTTATCCAGTTTTTGTAGATTTCTTTAGGCGTGATCCTCAAAGAGTTAACTCAAACATGATGATTATTGGTAAGTCTGGTTCAGGTAAAAGCTTTGCAACTAAAACTTTACTTGCAAATTTTGCAGCTGACAACACAAAGATATTTATTTGTGACCCTGAAAAAGAATATTCAAAACTTGCAGACAGTTTAAAAGGAAAGTTAATCGATGTTGGTTCTTCTCTGCAAGGTATAATTAATCCTTTCCATGTTATTAGAGCGCTAGATAAAGATGAAGATGAGAAATCGGGAAAGGTAATTGAAAAACAAGATGATTCCTTTAATCAACATCTTCAATTCTTGGAACAATATTTTAGAACAATTCTTGAAGGTATATCTTCAGATGCATTTGAAGTTATTAATTCACTTGTTTTAGATTTATATAAAGAATTCAATATTGATGAGAATACCGATTTAAAAGATCTTAAACCAACTGACTATCCAACTTTTGATGACCTTTATAAACTTCTTCAAAAAAGATTGTCAGAAGCTAAAGAAGAATTCGTTTTAAATAACTTGCGTGTTGCAGAAACATACATTAGAAAATTTGCCAGTGGGGGAAGAAACTCTAACCTTTGGAATGGACCTACTTCAATTGAAACAAATGAAAACTTTGTTTGTTTTAATTTCCAATCTCTTATCGCTGGAAACAATGATATGTTAACAAATGCACAAATGTTGCTTGTATTCAAATATATAGAAAATGAAATTATTAATAATAAAGATTATAATAAGATACACAATACTAATAGAAAAATCATTGTTGTAGTTGATGAAGCTCACACATTTATCAATCCTAAGTATCCTATTGCATTAAACTTTATGACAGCAATGGCTAAAAGAATTCGTAAGTATGGTGGAATGCAGATTGTTATTACTCAAAATATTAACGACTTCGTTGGTTCGGAAGAAATAAAAAGACAATCAACAGCTGTTATTAATGCTTGTCAATATTCACTTATTTTTTCACTTTCACCTAACGATGTTAACGACTTAATTGAACTTTATAAAAATTCTGGTGGTATTAACAAAGAGGAAAGAAATAGAATTGTTTCAGCCTCTGTTGGTCAAGCATTTGTTATTACTTCGCCAACTGCCAGAACAATGGTTCAAATACGACCACTTGATTATGTAGTTTCTATATTTAAAGAGAAAAATGAATAAAGCCTATCGAAAAAAGGAGAGAGATGACAAAATCTAAAAAAATTACAGTTTTTTTGTTTAGTCTTATGCTTGTTTTGGCAGGCCTTCTTTTTGTTGCCTGTGGTTCACAAAGTTACAAAAATGTTACATTAACTAGTGATAAACAAGTTATTTCTTTATTCGTTTCAAAAAATATTTCAGATGAAGAAACTGTTGTAGAAAATGCCGAATATGTAAAATTTACTATTAATAATCCTGTCAATAATATGTATAAAAATTTAACATATTCCTTATCTAATCCTGGCGTTTGTCAAGTTAGTTTATATAGTCAACAGGATAATTCTACAACTTATAAAATTGTAGGTTTAAAAGGAGGAAATACTACACTTGAAGCTAAAACTATTGAAGGAAATAAAACTTGCAAAGTTACTATTAATGTAAGACAATATTCAGATAAATTAACAGCTAACTCTAATTCTTTATATCTTTCAGAGTCTTCACCATTAATACCAAACTCTTCTGATTTTGTTTTTGATGATAATGCAACAGAAAGAGAACTTAATTTCTATTTCTATGGCAAAACTGCTTCAGGATATATAATGACTGAGGAAGATATTAAATCTAATGGTGAATTTGTTAATAAATTTGTTAGTGCAAATTTAATTTCTTTAGAAAATCAATATTATATCATTTTTAAAGATGAAAATGATAATTTGTATACTTTATCTAAAGAGAAGAGTATTCAAGTTGAAGACAATTTATATAACACATATTATGACTTCATAGAAGTAAGTTATGATAATGATACATATGTTTTTGATAAGGAAAATTCTTCCAGTGTTTCTTTAGGTGACAAATTTAAGTTTTTAGCCACTTATAATATTTCAGAAGAAGAAATAATCATTTGTGAACGAGAATTTTCAATTCTTATAGATATAGATTTTGAAAGTTTAGTTCATGAATATGGTTATATGGTAGAAGGAGAAATTTTTGATATTTCTTCAAATCAATCATATAAATTAGAAAATCTAAAAAATGGTAATATAACATTAATTCCTTCTTATAGTTTATTTATAGAAGATGATCCAATTTTAGTTGGTAAAAAAGCTTTATTTTCTACAGTTTACTTAAAGATTACAATTAATACTACAAGTGATTTAATAAAAGAAAGTTTTTATCTTTTAAACGATGAAATTGCTAACTGCAATAAACTAGGAAAAATAATTGAAGACGGAAAAACATCTTATTTTTATGAAATTAATTGTTCAACAAACAAAAATTTAACAACTTCATTTAATGCAAAGTTTTATTATGAAGGATTTGAAAATAGTGATGATTCAAATGTAAATTTTACTTATAAAATTCCTGTTGAGATTAAGGTAGTTCCTAATACTGTTTTAGTCAATAATGTAAATTTAAATACTTATGAAAAAACTTTTACTTTTTATAATAATTATGCTGGAAACAATTATGGTTGGCAAGAATTTGTTTTTAATGTATTACCTACAAGTGCAGACTATACAAATCTAACAGTAGATTTAACAGGTTCAAATCTTCAATTAAAATATAATAATGAAATTTACCAAGATGAAATCTTTACTATTTCTCAAATCAATTATCCTATCTATTTAAAAGGAATAGATGGTGCTGAGATTACACAAGAAGGTCAAACTCTTAGTCTAGTTTTCATTTTAAATTATAATGTTCTAAGAGAAGAACAATATACTGTTAAATTTAATTATGTCATATCTCAAGGTGCAAAAACTTTGCAGTATAATACTGAAGATTTTGCAAATGGAATTTATTTAGATATCAATGATGATTACTTAGATTTTATAGATATTTATGCTGATGCTAAATTTAATTCTTTTTCAATAAATTATTCTTCTGGTGAAGATATTGCTATTTTTGAAATTGATAATGAAAATCCATACAAAACTATTGAAGGTCAAGATGGAAAATATTTCTTAAATTTTAAAATTAAAGCAATAAATTTAAGTAGTGAAGGTGTTAAAGGAACTTATACCATTACTTTAGATAACGGTCAAAGAATTCCTTTAATAATTTCTGTAATTGAAGAATTAAATAATGTTCATGTTGGAACAAATAATGTAAACGATAATGTTGAATATGAAGAATATAGTTTTGATGGAAGTTTAGAATCAGAAGTTAAATATTATGTTTATAATGATGGTACTAGAAATTATGTTGATATAAATATTATATCTAATGATAATGTAAACTCTATAGCAATAGATAGAGTATTATTTGATGATTTTGTATCTGAAAATGTAACTATTGGTGATGCTCAAAATTCAAATAAAAAATTTAATATATATTTAATATCCAATGGTTCTACTGATATTAGAATAAGAGTATATGGTAATGAAATTAATAATTTTTCATTAGAAGAACATGTTTTAGAATATAATTTACATATAGTAGTCTTTAATTACATTGAAAAATTAAATATTTACAAAGAAAAAGATGGATTTGGAGAATACAAAAACGAAGAAAGCGGAATTGAAAGTGAAAGACTTTATGGAGTTAGTGCTTCTTATTTAGATGTTTACTCAAATACTAATAAAACAGACTTCTTAACTGCAAAATTAAATTATAGTTTGCAAAATAAAAATGCATATTTATTTACCAATCCATTATATTTAGAAGATACAAATCAAAGTTATGAAGAGGCATCTTTTAGTCAAAATTATTTATATTGGACTGTTGCAGATGCAACTATTCAAAAAAATGGTGTAACAGTTAACTACATGTATCGTAGAAATAATGATGAAAATATTTATGTTATTAACAATCTTGGTAGTTTTAACACTGATACATTAGAATTTACTGCTTTTCAAAATATTGTTACTTCAAAAACATTTACTCTTACTGCACATGTTAGACAATATTCAAAAACATATTCTTATACCATTAATGTTAGAATTACTCCTTATAAAAATGTAGAAGATATTACATTAACAACTGGTGTAAGTACTTTAGAATTTTCTTCGCTGAAAACAACTCATTCAGTAGTAGCTTATGCCACAAACAATGACGCCACAAATAACAAAATTGTCGCAATAGTAAATGATGCAAAAATTGTAGTTGATGGAGTAACTTATAATTTAATTGACCAAAATTCTATATCATATATCGAAAGCGATGGAAAATATCAAATTACTTTAAATGCAGATAATGAATTTATAAAATATGCAGAGGGTGTAGAAACTAAAATAGAGGGAACTTTACAAATAGTTGCTGAAGATTGGCTAGATAGTGCTGGCAATATTATGTCTGATTATTTAGAAAGAGTAAAAACCATAGTATTAACATATGCAAATGGTACAGAGCAAAACAGATTCACATTAGAAACTGTGGAAGATGTTCGTGCTATTGCTAATAATCTTTCTGCTCATTATCAATTAAGAACTACGATAGATGTTTCTTCTATATCATCTATTTTACCTTTAGGTGAATTTAAAGGTTCTATTATTGGTTTATCTCAATATGCTAAACTTACTGGTATTAACATTATAAAAAACAATAATGAACAAAAAACTTATGGTTTATTTAGTTCTTTAGCAGAAGGTAGTTACATTGAATACGTTTCTTTTGAAGGACGTTTTCAAATAGGAAATGAATCTGATTTATCTTCTTATGCCACATATGGAAGCAAAATAGGTCTTATAGCTGGTGAAAATTATGGTAAATTAATCAATATAAATGTTACTATAAATAATTCAACTATAAATATTAATCAAGGTTATATTGGAGGGGTTGTAGGTATAAATTATGGAGAAATTATTCATGATTTAACTTTATATGAGGATAATACATCACAAACTAGAACTTCTTTTTTAGAAGAACTTAATAACAATGGAAGAATTAGTTATGCAGGCTTTTCTCCTAATATAACTCTATATATGAATGATTATTTAAATGTAAACTACAATATAGGCAATCTTGATACTAGCACTATTTATACATATGTAGGTGGTATTACAGGTTTAAATGGATATTATGAAAAAGATGGAAAATCTAATTATGGTTCTATAAAGAAAGTTGATAGTAATACATTAAATTTAACTGGTTATAGTAATTATACAGCATACACTTTGATAAAAACTAAACAAATTATAAATGCTAATTCAATAGAAAGAAATGTATTGAAAATTGGTGGTTTAGCTGGAGAAATTATCCTTCCAAATACACAAGGTGTTTCTATAGATAGCAGTATTACTGGTGGTTATAATGAAAAATCCGATTATGGTGTAAATTATGTAAAATATACAGATTATATTAGAAATGTAGACGACACTCAATTGGGTGATTTTAAAGCCGGATATGGATTAGTTATAGGTGGAAGAATAGAAGGATACGGATATGTTGGTGGGGTTGTAGGATATATTTCAAACTTAACCAACGATACTAAAAATGCTTTTGTAGGTATTACTTCTAGAATTTTTGTTAAAGGTTGTGCAAACAGCGTGACAACTGCTGATGGTAAATCTTACACAAAAACAGCATTAATAGCCAACATAAGTCAAATTGGAGTAGGAACTACTATTTCTAGTGCTTATGGTATCCAGGCTGTAGATGAGATAGGTGTTGGTGCTGATGCTTCTATGATAGTGGTTGAAAATAGCGAAAAAATCAATGATTATTATAGTAATAAAACATTAGATATTAATAAAATTGTTTTTGGTCCTTCATTAAGTGATAATATTCCTACAGTAATGTGTTTAGACAATAGTAACGGTTATATAAATGTTTACACTTATCTTTTATCGAGAAAACAAGAAGTTATGAATAGTGCTGAAGGAGAAACTTCAAATATAAATATTTCAAGTGGAAATAAATCTATTTATTATGGAGATTTCATCGTAGCATCAGATAATTGCACTGTGTTACAAGATCAACTGTTCTTTGCAAAAGGTAATGAAGATGATATGTCTGTTGGTGCAAATTTTAATAATCAGATGACTGATGGATCTGATAATCCTTCTAAAACTATTTTCTATATGTTTTATTTTGAAAGAGCTGAGGGAGAAGATATTTCACAAGAAAATGATGCTCAAACTCTTTTAGATAATTATGTTAATACTATTTCTGCTTCCAGCGTTCTTTATCCAATACTTATAAATGGAGAAATTACTTTAACTTCAAAGAATACAGATATTTTGACTATCGATAAACAAGGGGTTATTACAGTTAAAAGCACGGGGCTTGCTAAAATTGAAGGTTCTAGTATCTTGAATAGAAATAATGCTATTGAATTTTATATTTATGTAACTAATTTCTTTAATCCTGATGAACCTAAATTTACTGGTTCTGATTCTTCACAAACTAAAATCTCTATTATTTATCCTAGTGGTTCAACATCTTCAACTCCTATTGATGATACTATAATTAATTTAAGAGGAAATAATAGTGTGTCTTTAGTTGTGAAACCTCATTATACTTTGCAAATTAATAATTTGAATGGAAGTAACTTTGTCGTATCATCAGAAGGTTATGTATCTTATATGAATAAAACATTTTATATAAAAAATAATGAAAATGTTTCTGCAACTATTCTAGAAGCTATTAGATATGAAGGGGAAAATGGAGAAGTAGAAATAAATGGACTTGAAAATAATGAACTTGAAGTTTCTTCTTCAGGACAAATAATATCTATTAGAAAAGGAACTAATGTTGAACAAGCTACTTATAGTTTAACTTTACAACCTAGATTAGAAATAAGTTTTGAAGAAAACGGAAAAACTACTACTTATTATTCTAATGTAAATAAAACTATAAATAATACAACATTAGATTATAAAAAAGGTGCTTTAAGTATTAATCATTTAAAATATGCCGAAGTTGTATTATATTCTTCAAGTGAAATATATGATATTATAGAAATAAGTTCTGATACAATAGAAAATGAGCCTTATTATTATATTACAGATTCTAATGGTAAAATTTTACAAGCTAGCGGTGAACTTAGAGATATTTTGGGACAAAATTTTATAATTGATAGTGTAGAAAACAGTGCAAATCTTTTATTCAATGTTGACTTTAAAGTTTATTATCAAAATAGCAATGATTTAACTGAAAAACAAAGTTATTCTTTAACTATATCAATTAATAAAAATTCTAACCAGTATAAAAACAGGTATGAACAAGATATCTATGGTAAATATATGATTTATATAGTTGCTTCTTCAAATACTGAAAAAACAACTTCTATAGTTATTAATTTTGAAAGAAGAGATATAAATTCTGTAATTATTGACAATTATACTGAACTTGATGATGCAATATCTTCTACCGGAATTGGCTCTATTTCTGAATATGCTTATCCTGGTGAAAATGGATTTATTGCTATTACTATTAATCCTGATGATGCAGATTTTGATTATATTTTGATTGGAAATAATCAACAAAATTATCAAGCAGGTAATTCTGATGCTAACTTTGGTATTTTAGCTAGAAAAGCAAATTCTCAAGGGGAAGCAAATATATTTGAGGAAGATATTATTCTTGGAGAAAGTAGTAATTATGGATTAAAAATATATCTTAAAGATATTATAGATCTTTACGGTAACGAAAAATATATATCATATAATGGTGTTATTTATATAAAATATAATTTTAGTTCTAATAATGTAAATAATTTAAGTAAATCATACATAGATGTAACTTTATACAAAGATAATTCACCGATTTACAATACTGTATCGAAAGAAGTTACAATTAAACTTCAAAATTATGTAGCAGTTGAATTGGTTGACAAACAACCTGAAATTGTTAATGATAAGAATTATTACGCTTCTTATAGAGTTGCTAGAGGTTTAAAATACGAATTGGCTATTAGTTCTTATGGTTTTAGTAGCGAAAATATTAACCTTGTTTTAAGCAACGATAATCTTGCAAGTATTATCAAAGAAAATGGAAAATATTATTTACAAATTACAAATCAAAATATAGATTATACATTAAATCAAAATACATTTGATATAACAGTTACTGCAATACAAACTGATGGAGATAATACAAGAACTGCGTCAAGTATTACACACATTGAAATATTAGAGTTTGTCTTTAATTATAGCTATGATTCATCAAAAAATGAAGATTTAGTTAGTGGAATGGGAAATGGAATTATAAATATTCAAGTTGGAACTCAAATGACTTTATCTATTGATATGTTTGATTATATTGAATATAATTCTTCAAGCCCTGATGTTATAAATAAAATAAATAACTTCTTTGCAACTCTTGCAAGTCAAGGTGAGTGGAAAGCTCATACTAATCTTATTACTGATACTTTGCCAGATTACAATAAAGCAGAAGAAAATAAAGAAGGTAGAATACAATATCTATTAAGTAATAATGCTATATTAGAAACTTATTATTTTAATTCAAATGGTTTGAATATAACTCCTATAAAAACTCATAATTCTAATGATAAATTTTATTTCTTTACTTTCACTTCTTATTATAAAGTAGAGAACGGTTTGTATGTAGTTAAACAATCAGATGATAATACAGGGTATATGCCAATCAAAACAACTTTTGTTTTAAATGTTTATACATCTAGCAGTGAGGATAGTCCTTTACCAATTTATGATTACAATGATTTTATAAATATGCAACAAGGACAATATTATATTTTGCTTAATGATATTGTTTTACCAAATGAAATTGATGAGAGTACAGGTGTATCCCAATTTACTCCTCTTGTTGGAAATTTTGCTTCATTAGATGGAAATGGACATAGTTTAATTTTACAAGGCAAATATAATATGGGAAGTCAATCTTCTATTGGAATATTCTCTTCTCTTGAAAGTGGAAGTCAAATTAAAAATCTTAATGTTAAATTTGCTGCTGCAAGCGATGGAAGTGATTTAAATATAGATAACGAAAATGATGGTTATCAACTTTATGGTTTAAAAACCGTTAAATTTGTTACTACTTCTTCTTCATTTAATTTTGCTGGATTAGTTGTAAATAATTCAGGTATTATTACTAATTGTCATATAGAAACAGAAAGAACTAACAATTCAGAATATTACATTGCAATAATTGCAGATAATGCTTCTACTGGTTCAATAATAGCTGGATTGGTTGCAAATAACACTGGTTATATAACTAATTGTAGCGTAAAAGCTAACATCAAGTCTCCATTTAGAATAGCTGGAGTAGTAGGTTATAATTCAGGTAATATAGCTGCTTGTTATTTTAAAGAGAGTAAAATAATAAATATATCTAATCAAAAACAATATGCTTCAGGTTTTGTTTACACAAATGATAAGGAAGGAAAAATTATCACTAGTTATGTTGCTGGAAAAACTTATTCTACAAGTCTTTATAGTTTAGATAAAAATAGTTATATAAGTTGTAATGAACAAGGTGCTGGATTTGTTTATGAAAATTTAGGATATATAAGTGATTGCTACACAGATATTTATTTAGCTGTTACTCCCAATATGGCTGGATTTGTGTATTCTAATGGTGGAGATATTTATAATTCTTTTTCTCTGTCAATTTTAAGTAATCAAAATTCTGCAGCTGCGGGATTTGCTTTTGAAACTACTTTAAGAGTGGAAGAAGGAAATCAAACAGGCGGTAATACTTTAGTTTATACAGGTGAATTTTCAAATTGTTATTACTTCTATAATGAAGAAATAGAAAGTATGGCTAGTCAAACTGGATATAATGAAGATGGATTCTTGTATAATACTGAGGATATAAACACATCCTTACAAGAAAAAGATTTTGAAGGAATTAGCAAATACAACGCAGGACAATTTGATAAAGTGTCAGAATATTTTGCTGAATATGCTTATTCAAGCACTATTGGTGTCAATGCTATTTGGTTCTATAGTTCTGGGAACACTTCTTCTACTTATGTTGACTATAATCCTACTACACAAACTACAGAAATTCCTGGTGAAGATGGAAAAACACAAGTTAACACTGTATATGAAACTTCTTTAAAAGAATTGCCAAAAGGAAGACTTGAACTTGTTAGTGCAAATATTGAAACTCTTTCTATTAAAAATTTCAGTCATACAGAAGTTGATGAAAGTAATGGTATAAGTCAATATATTTATGTTTATATTGATGATCCTGATGCGCCTAATAGAGGAAGCATTCACAATCCTAGATTAATTTATGATGCAAATTCTATGGAAAGTGAAATTCTTGAGCAAACTCAATCTACTGGTATTAATAGTACTAACTATAGAATAATAAGTGATATTGATTATAGCGAAACAACTCAATCAAAACTTTACAAAACGATTTTTGCAGGTATGATTGAAGGAAATGGAATGACAATTAGTTCTATAAGATTATACAGTGAAGAAAGTTTAGATAATGCCGGCTTATTTGCACAAATCGGTTATTCTTCTAGTAAGACAGGTGCTATAAAAAATTTAACTATTAATCCAAGTGAAGTAGCATTTTCTAGTTCAAGCACTGTAGGAACATTGGCAGGAACGCTTCAAAATGGTTATTTATATGATATCGAGATTAATTCTAATACTAACTCTAACTCTGTGGTAGTAGTTGGTAGTAATATTGTAGGAGGTGTTGTAGGTAAAGCAGTATCTTCATATATAATGAAAGATATTAAAAGCGATATTAATGCTACGGCTAATTATATTTCTGAATCTACTAGAGTTTATAATGAAAATTCTCAAAATGATAGATTGTATTCATATGCTGGAAGTATAGTTGGATATTTAGGTGGTTCAGGTCAAATTTATAATGCGCAAGTATCTAATGTTACATCTGTAATGGGTGGCAGAGTAGGTCTTTTATATGGTGGAGTAGGGGCTAGTGCTAAAGCTTATTACAATTATGCTGATTTAAGTTATACAACTTCAACTTCACTTTCATTAAAACCTTATTTCTTTGGTGGATTTATTGCTGGTGATATTAGTGGAACTGTTCAATATTCTTATGTTTACGGAAATGATAACACAATTTCTCCTTTTTCAACTGTTCCTAAGGTTCCTATTGCAGTTGGAGGAATTTGCGGAATATTGAGTGGAGGAACTATTAATAACGCAGTCGTTAGTCAAAGTTTCAGTGTTACAAGTAACAGTAGTTCTTCAAATATTAACTATGTAGGAGGAATAGCAGGAGAGATAGGACTTGCTAATGGAAAAGTATCTTATATAAATGAATGTTTGGTTGACAAAAATATTGCTGCAAGTTCTATTTTAGGTGGAGCAGTTGCGATGGTTGAATCTACTGTAGTAATAGATTCTGTTGCAATTAAAAGTTATAAATTAGAAATAAATGGAGAAAAATCAGGTCCTGAGCTTGGTGGTTTAGTTGCTAATTCTTTAAGTGATTATGTTATAAGAATTTCAAATAGTTACTGTACATCTAATTTAATAATTGATACTAATACTTCAGGAGCAGCATCTTCTGCATATGTTAGTGGACTTGTTGCAAGACCAAAAACAAGCAATTTATATATGTCTTATTGCTATACGACTTCTATTATAGATGTAAAACTTCAAGATATGAGATCTACAAGTTCTGATTATCTTACTTATGATCAATATGGGGAAGATAATTCAAAAGTAAGTTTATTTTATAATTTAATAAATGATTCATCACGAATAAATGAAGTATATAATTTGGGTGTTGGTAGTTCTCAAATTGGAAGTGGTGCAAAAGTTAGTAGTGAAGATTATTTAATTAAGAATTATAATAGTTATATGAATTATAGCACTAGAGCTTATCAAAGTGGATTAACTTTAAATGTTTATAATTATGGAAATTCTTCTTATGACTATGCTGGTGAAACTAATATTGCTATGGCATCTAATCCTGCAATTTTCTATAACTTATTTAATAACAATTATTCTTCTGTTGAAGGGGATTTTAAATATGATTATTTAAAAGATGAGTTTATAAAAGGAGAAGATATTTATAAATTTAATGCTAATACTGGAACATATGAAAGGACAATAACAGAAGGAGATATAACTGCTCAAACATCTACTACTGCAATAATAAGATGTTATGAAATTTTAATTGGTGAAATTACAAAAAAAGCTTACTATTATAATGATAACCTAATTACCACTAATGATTGGTATTCATCATATAAAATTAAAAATGGTATTATAAGTTTTGAAGATTCCATAGAAAATTCTAATAATGCAACTATAAAAAGTTTAACTGAAATATTATTGTTAAATGAAGGTTTTGCTCCTATGGAAACTTATAAAGATTTACAAGGTAATGTTTATATCCGTCAATATGAAGAAATTGGTGATAAATTTGTAATTACATATACTAATATAAGAACAAACAGTGTATATACTAAAAATTCTTCAGGTGAATGGGTTAGTGGTAGTAATAAATTAAGTGAAGGACCATCAATTAAAATTTGGAAAGTTTCCATTAATGCACTTAGTTCGCTTAATTTTGAAGATAACTTATTTTGGATTAAAAAAATCTAATATAGTTGTTAATAAAATACTTTGAGTTGTTTTAAATTTGATGTGAAATATGAAAAACATATTGTTGAAATAAAAATTTCATCAGTATGTTTTTTTTGTTAAAATAAATATTAATAAATATTTTGTAAAAAAATGTCTTATCTTTAATATTAATTATAAAAAAATAATTTTTATGTATATTTTTTTTAAAAAATGATAAAAAACTATTGACTAATTAATGAAAAATATAGTATAATTGATAAGAATTTGGGCAACTGTGAGAAAGATGATAGTTTTTTAAACTGAATAAGTGGGACTATTATAGCATTTTTGTGCTATAAGGTCCTTTTTTGCTTTTTTACAATGCTTGTAATTATAAGGAGAAATTAAATGTCTGTTAATGTAAGAAAAGTTAAGCAAGGAAAAACCGAAAGATATACTTTTGGGCATTGTGAAGATTTGGTGAAAGTTCCTCCACTTCTTAACATACAAAAAAAATCTTATAATGACTTTTTAGTTAAAGGCATCAAAAAAGTTCTTGATGAATTTTTTCCTTTAACTGATTATTCAGGCAAAGCAAAATTATATATCACTGAAATTTTGCCTTTTGCTCAGCCAAAATATGATATCAAAGAATGTAAAAGAAGGGGAGCTACTTATTCTTCACCATTAAAAGTTAAGGCGAGATTTGTTGTTGAAGAAACTGGTCAAGCTGTTGAACAAGAAGTTTTCATGGGTGATGTTCCTATGATGACAGAACAAGGCTCATTTGTTTTTAATGGTATTGAAAGAGTTGTTATCAACCAAATTGTTAGAGCTCCAAGCGTTTATCTTTCAAGAGAGAAAGAAAATAATGCTACTCTTCGTGCGCAAGTTATTCCTGTTCATGGAACTTGGATTGAAATAGAACAAGGTGCTAACGAAAACCTTAAAATAGTTCTTGAAAGAAAAAATAAAATCAGTTTAGGCGTTTTCCTTAAATGTTTTGGTTTCACTAATGAAGAAATTCTTCGTGCATTTGGTGATAATAGATATATTAAAAATGTTCTTGAAAAAGAAACTCAAAATACTCAAGAAGAAGCATTACTTGAATTTTCTAGAAAAACAAGACCTAGTGATGTTCCTTCAGTTGAAAGTACAAGAAGTTTCTTGAATGTATCTTTCTTTACTGATGCTTATTATAATCTTTCTAGAGTTGGTAGATATAAATTTAATAAAAAATTAGGTCTTAAAGACAGATTGCCAGGATTAATCAATGCAGAAGATATTATATCTGAAGATGAACTTTTAGTTAAAGCTGGTGAAGAATTCACAAGAGAAAGTGCTAAAAAAGTTCAAAATGCTGGAATAAATGAAGTATGGGTTCAAATAAATGGTAAAAAGCATTTAATGCGTGGTAATAATCGTGTTACTTTGAGTGAAGTTTTCCCATGCAATCAAGAAGAACTTGGTATTTATGAAGATGTTTATTATCCTGTTTTAATGCAAATTTTAACTGAAAATAAAACTAAAGAAAAACGAATTGAAGCTATTAAAAATAGTGCTAAAGAACTAATAATTACTACTCTTACTATGGACGATATTCTTGCTACTATTTCTTGTTATCTTGATATTCTTGAAGGAATAGGAACAATTGATAAAATAGAACACTTGTCTAATAAAAGAGTTGCAACTGTTGGTGAATTAACTTGTAATGCTTTTAGATCTGGCGTAACTAAACTTTCTACAAACATCAAGGAAACATTGCAAGGTAGAGAATTTGAAGAAGTTACTCCTTCTCAAATTATGAACCCAAAAGCTGTTAATAAAGCTTTGCGTGATTTCTTCTCTCAATCTCAACTTTCTCAAATTATGGATCAAAAGAATCCTCTTTCTGGAATTACTCAAAAACGTCGTGTTTCTGCAATTGGTCCTGGAGGTATCAAAAAGGAAAGAGCAGATCCTGAAATTCGTGATATTCACTTCACACATTATGGAAGAATATGTCCAGTTGAAACACCAGAAGGACAATCTATTGGTCTTATTAATACATTAGCAACTTATACTAAAGTAAATGATTATGGTTTCTTGGAAACTCCTTATCGTGTTGTTGATAAAGAAAATGGACGAGTTACTAAAGATATTGTTTATAAAATGGCAGATGTAGAAAATGAAAGTTATATAGCTCAAGCTATTGAACCACTCGATGAAGAAGGACATTTTATAAATAAAAGAATTATGTGTAGACATGGTTCTGTAATTGAAGAAGTTAGTCCTAACAAAGTAGATTATGTAGATGTTTCTCCAAGACAAATGATTTCAGTAGCTACTAGCCTTATTCCATTTGTTAACGGAAATGAAGCAAACCGTGCTCTTATGGGTGCTAACATGCAGCGTCAAGCTGTTCCTGTTCTTAGAGCAGAATCTCCAATAGTTGGAACAGGTATGGAAGCAATTGCTGCTCATGATAGCGGATGTGTAATTCTTGCTAAAAGAGCAGGTACTGTAAGTTATGTTTCAGCAGATGAAATAAGAGTTAGAACTGATAAAGGTGATGAAGATATTTATACTTTAACTAAATTTGCTAAGGCTAATGATGATGTTTGTTTCAATCAAAAACCTTGCGTAGTTAAAGGTGAAAGAGTTCATGAAGATGATGTTTTAACTGACGGATATTCAACTGATAAAGGAGAACTTGCTGTTGGTAAAAATGTATTAATCGGTTACTTGAACTGGGAAGGTCAAAATTACGAAGACGCTATCTTGATTAGTGAAAGACTTGTTAAAGATGATGTTTATACTTCAATTACTCTTTATGACCATGAAATTAAATGTAGAACTACAAAACTTGGTGATGAAGCTATAACAAGAGATATTCCAAATCTTGGTGAAGACGCTTTAAAAGATCTTGATGAAAACGGAATTATTAGAATTGGTGCTGAAGTTCATCCTAATGATATATTAGTTGGAAAAGTTACTCCAAAAGGAGAAACTGATCTTACTCCTGAAGAAAGATTATTAAGAGCAATCTTTGGAGATAAAGCTCGTGATGTTAGAGATACTTCTTTGCGTGTTCAACATGGAAAAGGTGGAGTTGTTGTTGATGTTCAAGTATTCTCTAAGAAAAATAAAGATGACCTTGAACCTGGCGTTTTAATGATGGTTAAAGTAACAGTTGCTCAAAAGAGAAAAATATCTGTTGGTGATAAAATGGCTGGAAGATATGGTAATAAAGGTGTTGTTTCTATTGTTCTTCCAGAAGCAGATATGCCATATATGGCAAATGGAAAACCTTTGGATATAGTTCTTAGTCCACTAGGTATCCCTTCTCGTATGAACATTGGTCAGGTTATGGAAGTGCATTTAGGTCTTGTTGCTAAAACATTAGGTTGGAAAGTTGCTACTCCAGCATTTGATGGAGCAACTACTGAAGATATTAAACAATTACTTATTGAAAACAACTTTAGACCAGATGGTAAAATTCAACTTTATGATGGTAGAACAGGTGAACCTTTTGACAACCTCACTACAGTTGGTTACAAATATATGTTAAAACTTGAACATATGGTTGATTCTAAAATCCATGCTCGTTCAATTGGACCTTATGCTTTGATTACACAACAACCTCTTGGTGGAAAATCATTATTTGGTGGTCAAAGATTTGGTGAAATGGAAGTTTGGGCTCTTGAAGCTTATGGTGCAAGCCATATCTTACAAGAAATGTTAACAGTTAAATCAGATGATTTAAACGGAAGACTTAAGACTTATGAATCTATCATTAAAGGATTACCTATAGCAGAACCTGGTATTCCAGAATCATTTAAAGTTTTAGTAAAAGAATTACAAGCTCTTGGACTTGATGTTAAGATTTTAACAGATGGTGATAAAGAAATTTCTATAAATGAACTTAGTCAAGATGAACAAGATGGTTCAAATAGTATTGCTCAAGAAACTGAAAAAGACCTTGAAGAAGGAATATTTGACTTTGAAGCTCAAGAAAATAATTCTCAAACTTCAGAAGAAAAAGAAGATCAAGAACTTCAAGAAGTTTTTGAAGAAAGCACAAAGAATGATAGTCTTGACAATCTCGATATCTTTGATGATTTCGGTGACTTTGATGAATAATAAAAAGGGGATTAGATATGTTTGAATTAAACAATTTTGATTCTATAAAAATAGGCATCGCTTCGCCTGAGAAAATAAGAGAATGGTCTCATGGCGAAGTTACTAAGCCTGAAACTATAAACTATAGAACCCAAAAGCCAGAAAAAGACGGACTATTCTGCGAAAAGATTTTTGGACCTAGAAAGGACTGGGAATGTCAATGTGGAAGATATAAAAGAGTTCGTTATAAAGGCGTTGTATGTGATAAATGTGGAGTTGAAGTCACTAGAGCTAAAGTACGTCGTGAGCGTATGGGGCATATTGAACTTGCTTCTCCTTGTACACATATTTGGTATTTTAGAAATATTCCTTCAAAGATAGGAACACTTCTTGAAATGACTCCAAAGGTTCTTGAACAAATTGTATATTATGTATGCTATGTTGTATTAGATCCTAAGAAAACAGATTTAGCATACAAACAAGTTATTACAGATAAAGAATATTACGAAGCTTGTGACAAATATGGTGCTGATGCATTTGAAGTTGGAATGGGTGCTGAAGCTATTAAAAGACTTTTAGGTGAAGTAGATCTTGAAAAAGAATCAAAAACTTTAAAAGAACAACTTACTACATTAAAAGGTCAAAGAAAGATTAAAGCAATGAAAAAACTAGATGTTGTTGAATCTTTCTTAACAAGTGGAAACAATCCTACATGGATGGTTCTTGATGTAATACCTGTGTTACCACCTGATTTAAGACCAATGGTTCCTCTTGATGGTGGAAGATATGCAACAAGTGACTTGAATGACCTTTATAGAAGAGTTATAAATAGAAACAATAGACTTAAAAAACTTATGGAACTTGGAGCTCCAGATGTTATTGTAAGAAATGAAAAGAGAATGCTTCAAGAAGCTGTAGACAACCTTATTGATAATGGTAAGCGTGGAAAGGCTGTTCAAAGTTCAAAACAAAGAGATTTAAAATCTTTGACAGCTATGCTTGGTGGTAAACAAGGTAGATTCAGATTAAACTTACTAGGTAAGAGAGTTGACTATTCAGGTCGTTCAGTCATCGTTGTAGGACCTGAACTAAAGATGTATCAATGTGGTTTACCAAAAGAAATGGCACTTGAACTTTTCAAACCTTTCATTATGAATAGACTAGTTGAACTTAATAAATCAAATAATATTAAAGCTGCTAAGCGTATGATTGAAAAAGAAAAACCAGTTGTATGGGATATTTTAGCAGAAGTTATTAAGGATCATCCTGTATTCTTAAACCGTGCTCCAACACTTCATAGACTTTCTGTTCAAGCTTTTGAACCTGTCTTAGTTGAGGGGCGTGCTATTAAATTGCATCCTTCTGTGTGTGGTGCGTTTAACGCTGACTTCGATGGTGACCAAATGTCAGTCCATGTTCCACTTTCAATTGATGCAAGAACAGAAGCTAGAACTTTAATGCTTGCTTCTAATAATATTTTAAAATTATCTGATGGTGAACCTATAGTTACTCCATCACAAGATATAGTTCTTGGTTGCGCATATATGACACTAGATAAACCAGGAGTTTTAGGTGAAGGTAATATTTTTGCTTCTAAAGAAGAAGCTATTATTGCTTATAGAACTCAAAACTTGCATATTCAAGCTAAGATAAAAGTTAGACTTGAAAAAGAAGTTGATGGTAAAAAATATTCAAAAATTATTGAAACAACTGTAGGTAGATTGTTATTCAATGAAGAGATACCTCAAGACCTTGGTTTTGTAGATAGATCTAATCCAGATTATATTTGCGAACTTGAATTTAACAAGTTTGTTTTGAAAAAAGATTTAAGTAATATTTTATCTAGATGTTATGATAAATATGGAACAACTGAATGTGCTAAACTTGTTGATAAAATTAAGGAACTTGGTTATAAGTATGCTACTATTAGTAGTTTAACTGTTAACGCTTTTGATATTGCAGAACCAAAAGAAAAACAATCTATTATTGCAGAAACTGATCAAAAAGTTATTGAAAATGAAAAACTTTTCAAAAGAGGTCTTATTACTCTTGATGAAAAAGTTAGAAATAATATGCAACTTTGGTCAGATGCAAAAAATCAAGTTGAAAAAGCATTAATTGATGGTATGGATGATTTTAATCCTTTCAAAATAATGTATGTTTCTGGTGCGAGAGGTAACAAGGAACAAATTAATTCTCTTTGCGGTATGGTTGGACTAAAAACCACTGCATCAGGTGAAAAAATTGATGTTCCTATTAAATCTTCTTTCGTTAAAGGTCTTACTCCTATTGAATATTTCCTTACAGCTCGTGGAGCTAGAAAAGGTTTGACTGATACAGCTCTTAAAACAGCCGACTCAGGTTATTTAACAAGAAGACTTGTAGATATTTCTCAAGATGTAGTTGTTACAACTGAAGATTGTTTTGCTGATGCTGGCGAAAAAGTTAAAGGTGTTTATGTAACAGATTTAGTAATTGATGGCGTTGTTCACGAAACTTTGGCTGAGAGAATTTATGGTAGAGTAAGTGTAGACGATATTTATAATCCACAGACTAATGAGTTAATTGTTAAGTCAAATGAAATGATTACTAAAGAACAAGCTGATGCTATAGAAAAATGTGGTATCAAAAAAGTTCAAATTAGATCACTCTTTACTTGCAAATGTAAGCATGGTGTTTGTGCTAAATGTTATGGAAGAGACCTTTCAAATAAAAAAATGGTTACTGTTGGTGAAGCTGTTGGTATTATTGCTGCTCAGTCAATTGGTGAACCTGGAACACAGTTAACTATGAGAACATTCCACTCTGGTGGTGTTGCTTCAGCGCTTGATATTACTCAAGGTCTTCCTAGAGTTGAAGAAATTTTTGAAGCTAGAAAACCAAAAGGTGAAGCATTACTTAGTGAAGTTGCTGGCAAGCTTACAATTAAACAAGATGCAAAATATTACTACTTTACAGTTGCTTCTAGAGAAGGAGATATTGAGTATGAAGCTAAAAAACCTGTAGTTCTTATGGTTAAGAATGGTGATACTGTTGAACCAGGAACTCAACTTACTGCAGGTGCTATTAATCCTTCAGATTTATTAAGAATGAAAGGGGTAAAAGGTTTACAAGAATATCTTTTAAATCAAGTTATATCAACTTATCGTGGTCAAGATGTTAAAGTTAATGATAAACATGTAGAAATTATAATTCGTCAAATGTTAAAGAAAGTTAAAGTTGAATCTGCTGGAGATACAAATTTACTTCCTGGCGAAATTATTGATGTTTATCGTTGTGATGAAGAAAATGAAAAGATTTTACAAGAAGGTGGTGTTCCTGCTACTGTTAAGAGAATTTTATTGGGTATCACAAAAGCATCTTTATCAACTGAAAGTTTCCTTTCTGCAGCATCCTTCCAAGAGACTTCTAGAACATTAACTGATGCCTCTGTTAAGGGTAAAGTTGATAACCTTATTGGTCTTAAAGAGAATGTTATCATTGGGAAATTAATTCCAGCTGGTACTGGTCTTAGAAAATATCGTTCAGTAATGCCTGTAGTTGTAAAAGATGAAAGAGAACCTGAAAATGTTGTTTCTGAAGACATGGATACAATTGCTTAGAAAAACTTTAATTACAAGTTAAATATTATAGTTCTTTTATAATATGAAATAAAAAAATTTCATCATAAGATGAAATTTTTTTATTTTTATGTTTTTATGTTTTTATTTTCACAACTTTATTTGTATTTATAAACTTGATATTAAGTTATTAAAATTTTTTTCTTTAGATTTTTTGTATGAACAAAAAATATCTATTAATGGCCATATACCAAAAGTTAACCAACCAAATAAAAGTTTACATATTCCAAGTCCAACATCTCCAATAAAAAATCTATCAACACCTAAACCACCTAAAAAAATTGAGAGAACACAAACTGTTACTGGATTATAAGTTTTAATAATAGATAATTTTTCAAAAGATTCATCGTTGGCTTTATCTAAACTATTCTTTAAATAAATAACTTTATCTGATGGTATAATATCTTTGTAGTGTAACAATAAACTTTCAACTTTTTCTTTTGTCATTTTTTCCTCCTTTTATTATATATTATATGGAACAATATGTTCCATGTCAACTATTTTAGAACATTTTGTTCATAATATTACTATGATGAATATTTTTGGACAAAGATTAAAAGAAATTAGAGAAGATAAAGGAATGTCAAGAAAAGAGCTAGCTGATAAACTTTTTGTTAGCGTAAGATTAATAAGTTATTGGGAAGCTGGAAAAAGGGAATGCAATTTTGAGATGCTTGTTAAAATTGCTGATTTGTTTAATGAAAGTATAGATTATTTATTAGGTAGAAAAAATTTTTAAAAAAATTAAAAAATTATTTAAAAGATTTTTATTCTATTACTATATTTGATAAATTTATGTTTATAATTTAATTATTACTGTCGAAAATTAATGAATTGTTTGAATTATTAAGGAGATATTATGATTAAAATATTATGCTATGGAGATTCTAATACATGGGGTGCTGTATCTGGTGATACTAGTAAAAGGTATGATTTAAGATATACAAAAGTTTTACAAAGTTTGCTTGGAAGTGATTTTGAAGTTATAGAGGAGGGACAAAGCTCTCGAACAACAAATCTTGATGATTTTAAACTTTCAAAAGGAAATAGAAATGGTTATAAATATTTTATTCCTTGTTTATGTTCACATAATCCTATTGATTATGTTGTTATCATACTAGGTATAAATGATTTAAAAACTAAATTTAATCGTTCATTAGATGAAATATACAAAGCACTTGAAGAAAACTATATTTTACCTTTTAAAACATATTTAAAAGAAAGTTTATCTAAAATTCCACAGATTATTATTGTCGCTCCAAATATAATTACAAAAGATGTATGTATTAATTTTTCAGAGCATTATAATGAAGAATCGGTAGAAAAATCTAAAGATTTTAATAAAGTTTATAAAAGACTTGCTAAAAATAATAATTGCCTGTTTATTGATAATGAAAATTTAATTGCTGGAATTGATGGAGTTCATTTAACTATTGAAAGTCATAAAATATTAGCGGAAAAACTTTATAATTTAATAAAAAAGGAAGAAGATAAAAAATAAGACTTTGCGATTTGCAAGGTCTTATTTTTTTAAATATAGGATAATATTCATAAATAAAATTTCTATTTATTGATTTGGTAGCCTCAAGGGGAATCGAACCCCTGATTCCGCCGTGAGAGGGCGGCGTCTTAACCGCTTGACCATGAGGCCATATTTAAATTATTTTGATTAATTATTTGATTGTTGTCAATTATAAATTTTGTTATTGTTACTCAATTTATTAATTATTTAGCAATTAAAATATATCACATTTACTATTTTTTTGCAATCTTTTTTTATTAATTATTTTTATTATTTTAATTTTGAATTTATTTTTATTTTGGTTATAATTATATATTATAAGTAGGTGATTTATGTTTGGTAGAAAAATTAAGATTGGAATTGCTTTTGGTGGTGGTGGAGCTAGAGGTTTTACTCACCTTGGTGCAATTAAAGCTTTTGAAGAATTTGGACTTAAATTTGATTTTATTGCGGGAACTAGTGCTGGAAGTTTAGTTGGCGCTTTTTATGCTAATGGTTATAGTTTTAAGGAAATGTATAATATTGTTAAAATGGTAAAAGAAAAAGATATTAGAAAAAATCTTATACCTTTTACTCCTTCTAAAATAGATGGAGTTGGAGAAATTATTACTAAAAACATGGGAGATATAAATATAGAAGATTTAAAAATTCCTTTTGCTGCTGTTGCTGTTGATATTAAGTCTACAAAAGAAGTTTGCATTGCAAAGGGTAATCTTGCTAAAGCTGTTATGGGAAGTTGTGCTGTTCCTGGAGTATTTCAGCCTGTTGTATATGATGATATGATTCTTTGTGATGGAGGACTTCAGAACACTATTCCAGCTGATATGCCAAAATATTTTGGCTGTGATTATGTCATTAGTGTTGATGTCAATAAATCTCGAACTTATGGAACTGAGAGTGTTAAAATGTTAGATGTTTTATCTTGCTCTATAAGAATACTTATGAAAAGTAATGCTGTTCGTGGTTATGTAAATTCCGATTTAGTTATTGCTCCAGAAACTAAAAGATTTAAGTCTACTAGCACTAATGGTATGGAAGAAATGATAGAAGAGGGATATAAAGCAACAATAGACGCTATGCCTAAAATTATGGAAATATTTAAAAAGAAAAGAAAAAATAAATTTAAAATGTCACAAAATGATATTATGTTTATCAAATAAAGATTTATAGTTTTATTATTTGTGTATTGTAAAATTTTAAAAGATTACTAAAGAATAAATTATGAGTAAGAAAAAGGATAATATTTTTTATAAAAATGATTTTTGGATAAGGTTAAGTCTTACCATATTTTTTATGTCTATACTTTTAATTATTTTAATTGAAGGTAATATACAATTATTTTTTAGTAAAACTAATTATGTTAGTTCATATCAAAATTATGATTTTCAGTTACATGTTATTGATGTCGGGCAAGGGGATAGTTTTTTAATAAAATTTCCAAATGATAAAGTTATGTTAATTGATACTGGCGAAGAGGAAGAGGGACAAAATGTTGTAAATTACATTAAAGAATTTTTAAAAAGAGAAAATTTAACTCAAATAGATTATCTGTTATTGACACATCAAGATTCAGACCATGTTGGAGGGGCTATAGATGTTTTAAATGAAATTAAAGTTGAAAATGTATTCAGACCAAAAGTTTTAGTAGAAAATGAGGTTCAATTAATTGAAAAATATCCTAATTATACGATATCTAATACGCAAACATATTCAAATGTTATCAATCTTGCTTATCACAATAATTGTAACATTTTATTTAATGAGTCTGGTTTAAAATTAGATTTTGAAGGTGCCATAGTTGAGTTTTTATCTCCTAGTGAAGATGTTTATTCTAATTCAAATGATTATAGTGCAGTATTAATGATTACATATCAAACAAAAAAGTTTTTGTTTATGGGAGATGCAAGTGTAGAAATTGAACAAAAACTTATTGAAAATTATGGCGAAAATCTTAAATGTGATGTTTTAAAGGTAGGGCACCATGGTTCTAAAACTTCATCTTCTGAAGAATTTTTAAAATTAATATCTCCAACTTATTCAATAATATCAGCAGAAGAAAAATCTGGTTTACCTTCTAGTATTGTAACAAATAATTTAAATGCTATAGGAAGTAAAATTCTTTCAACTGCAAATTTTAAAAACTTTGCTCTTACTGTTAAAAATAATAAAATAATTTATAGTTTATCTGATAAACCTTTTAATGAACTTGCTTTATTTTTATCAATAATTTTGTTAATAATAATTTTGATATGGGGTATAAAAATTAATAAAAATAAAAAAATGTTTATTAATACCAGTATACCAAATTCCAATAAAACAATTGTAAAAAATTATGATAAAGAAAATGTTGATGTTATATAATAAAACAAAATTTTTTAAAAATTTAAATTTTAATATAAATCTTTGTAATAAAATAAAATTTATGTTATCATACTTACATGATTAGAAAAAAAAATATTACAAATTTATTGCTTGTATCTTTAGATGAAAAGTTTTGTAAATCAATTTCTAAAGAATTATCAACAAGACTAGATATGTATAATTGTGATTGCAAAGAATTGATAGTCTATGATCTTATTGATCCTAAAGATGTCCTTGACAAGTGTGGAATAGAATATTTCAAAAAACGAGAAAATAGTGTTTTAAATAATTGTGCCAATTTTGAAAATACTATAATTACTATAGATTTTCAACTTTTTAAGGAATATTTTAACTTGTTTAATAATTCACTAATAATTTTTATTTTTGTTAAAAATAAATTAAATTTTAAAGTTATTAATAAAATTGATTTTGATTATAGAAATAACTTTTTAAAAGAAAAATCCGATATTATTATTCCGGTTGATAAGAAAAATATTAATTTAATTTGCGATAATATAATAGAAAATTTAAAGGAGACAGTATGAAAATTTATGAAAAAACTCTAAATTATGTTAAGTCACTTACTGCGCAATCTATATCTGTTGCAAAAAGTGGACATACAGGAGCTTCTCTTGGTATTAGTGCTATGATGCTTGCACTATTTAAAGACCATTATAATTTTGATATTTCAGATACAGATTTTTTAAACCGTGATAGAATTGTTCTTTCTCTCGGACATGCTTGTCCTGTTTATTATACACTTTTATCTTTATTTGGTTTTGATGTTTCTTTACAAGATTTAAAGAATATGCGTTCTTATGGAAGTAAAACTCCAGGGCATCCAGAATATAAAATTACAGATGGAGTTGAAGTATCTACTGGACCTCTTGGACAGGGTGTAGCTAATGCTGTCGGTATGGCTATTGCTTCATCTATGATGGCTGAAAGATTTAATAGTGTAGGTTTTCCAATCATTAACAATTATACTTATTGTATTGCTGGTGATGGTTGTTTAATGGAAGGTGTTGCACAAGAAGCTTGTTCTCTTGCTGGAAACTTAAATTTAAATAAACTAATTTTGCTTTATGATTCAAATGATGTTACTATGGATGGTAATATTAATTTATCAAATAAAGAAAATGTTTCAAAAAAATTTAAAGCAATGGGTTGGAATGTAATTAAATGTAATAAAGGGAATGATTTTAAAGCTTGTTCTAGAGCAATTAAAAGAGCGAAAAAATCATCTTCTCCTACTATAATCATTTTTAAAACAACTATTGGCATTGGAACTGAAAAAGAAGGCACTTCTTCTATTCATGGAGTCGCTCTAAAAGAAGATGAACTAAAAGTTTTTAACAAAAAACTTGGAGTTTTTGAAAATTTCTATGTTCCAAATGATGTCAGAGATTGGTGTATGGAAAGCTCTAGAAAAGGAAAACTTAACCATGAAAAATGGAACCAAGAATTAGCTGTTTATGCAACTTCAAATCCAGAATTATATAAACAATTTATCAATTTCTTTGATAAGAAAAAAATAGATTTTGAAAAATTATCAAGAAATATTTATAAATTAGAGGGGAATAGTGGAAGAGAAATAAATAAGGCAATTTTAAATTTAATTGCTGAAAAGTTAACTCAAGTTGTTGGAGGAACAGCCGATGTCTTACATTCTACTTATGCTTTTGTAGAAAATGGAGGACATTATAGTACTGCAAATAGAAGAGGAAGAAACATTCATTTTGGTGTTAGAGAACATGCTATGGGAGCCATTTGTAATGGTATTGCTTTATATGAAGATTTTATTCCTTTCTGTTCAACATTTCTTTCTTTTTCAAATTATATGTTGCCAGCTGTCAGACTTGCTTGTAGTATGAAATTAAAAGTTTTATATTTCTTCACACATGATAGTGTAATGGTTGGTAAAGATGGTGTTTCTCATCAACCAATAGAGCAAATTGCAAATCTAAGAAATTTAATTGGTATGACTGTATTTAGACCTTGCGATCAGAATGAACTTCTTGCAGGTTATAATTGTGCGTTAAATTATAGTGGTCCTTATTCCTTTATACTATCAAGACAAAATCTTGAGGCTGTTGATGGTAAATACAAGGAAGCTATGCAGGGAGGATATATTATAAGACCTTCTCAAAAAGAAGCTGAAGTTGTTATTTTTGCCAGTGGAAGTGAAGTTTCGCTTGCTTTAAAAGTTGCAAATGAGTTATCAAAAAAACACGAAGTATCTATTGTTTCTATGCCTAGCATTGAACTTTTTGAAAGACAGACACAAAGTTATCAAAATAAGATTTTACAAAAAAATGCCAAATTAAGAGTTGCAATTGAAGCATCTAATGATAATATTTGGTATAAATACATTGGTGAAAATGGACTTTTCTTTGGTGTAAATTCTTATCAGTGTAGTGGCGAAGGTAAAGAAGTTTATCAAAAAGCTGGATTAAATGAAAAAGATATATTAAGATTGATTAACAAAAAATTATCGAATTAAATTTTGTTTTAAGATTTAATTAAAATTTAAAAATGTATATAAAAAATAATTTGACATATTTAGACAAAAAAAGAAATTATATTTAATAATAATTTAAACATTAAAAAACACCTGTTAGTATAATATATAAAGAGGTGTTTTTTTATGTTACAAAAAAAGAATATTGTTCTAAATGGTATTGATGAAATAAACAAAAGGGGACTTTTATCTTTTAGTTATGATGGTGAAATGGTTAAAGGTCAACTAAGGTTGTATAATTTTGGTATAGAGCCTAAGGGAATAATTAGTCTTGGTATGGTTGTAGATGGTAAAGTTATAAAGGCAGGATTGACACGTAAAGATAATATGTTATTTACATTTTTAACTTCACTTTCTAATTTGCCACAAACCTTTTCTTGTGCAGTTGTTAATTTTAGTAATGGTCAGCCAAAACCTATTTTATTTGGAACAAGTAATGGAAATTTAGATAAAGATATGATTTTTGACCAAGTTGTTCAATCATTAAATGAAACCAAAAACATAACTGATGTTGAAAACGTATTAGATAAATATGGTGTAGATTATGAAGAAAATGAAAAAAAAGAAATTGAGGAAGAAATAGATAAATTTTTAAATAGTGAAAATGAAAAATCTACAACAGAAAGTATTGATTTAAATAGTGAATGTGATAAAAATTGTGAAAGTTGTGAATATAAAAAATATTACATGAAAAATAACTTTAAAATTGTTGAAAATAGTGAAAATAGTTTAAAAAAAGAAACTGAATATACATTTTATGATGAAATAAAACAACAAATTGATAATCTTTTTGAAAATAATCCTTCTGAAGATTATTTAGAAACTTTAATTCCTAATTCAAAATGGGTTAAAGTTGATTTAAAAAATGGGGATTATTATGTTTTAGGACTAATATACGAAAATAATAATTTAAAATATATTTGTTATGGTGTTCCGGGAGTATATCAAAAAAATCCGCCAAGAGAACTATCTGGTTATCCTATTTGGTTCCCACTTGAAACAGAAAAACCTGAAGGTTTTGGTTATTGGCTTTCATATCAAGATGCAGATAATGGTGAAAGTGTCAAAGCTGTTGTTGTTTAAAGAATTAAATGCTAAGAAAATTCATTCTTAGCATTTTTTATAGGTTGCATATAAAATAAATAATATAGCAATTTTTATTATGTGTCATAAAAATATAAAATTAAAAGTATTTATATTTTAAATGGTAGGTTAAAATGTATATTTTTGTAATTGTTATATTATCTATTTTGGTTTTATTTTTATTTCAGTTTGGTTTATATTTATTAATAGGTTATTCAAGTTGGCATTTTGCAATGTCACGAAAAAGCAAATTAAAGAAAGGAATAGAATTATCATCAAAATTAAAAAGAACTGATATTGAAAAAGAATATTTTAAAGATTTTGAAAAATTAAATATAGTTACTCAGGATAATTTGAAGCTTTTTGGGTTTTATAAAAATAATAATTGTGACAAATTAGCAATTATTGTTCATGGTTATGGTGGAAGTCATTTTGATATGTATAATCAAACAAAACTTTTTGAAAGAAAAGACTATGATACTTTAGTAGTAGATTTAAGAGCACATGGCGAAAGCGAAGGAGATATGCTAACCATGGGGAAATACGAAAGTCAAGATTTATTATCATGGATAGATTTTATGCTTTCTATGAAAAATTATAAAATTGCATTATATGGTATATCTATGGGGGCTAGTTCCATTCTTTTGACTATTTCTGATAAAAAAGCGAAAAATATAATTCTTGCAATTGAAGATTGTGGTTTTGATAATGCAAATCGTGAATTTTCTTATATTTTTTCAAAAAGCAAAATAAAAAGAAAATTGATATATAATTTATTTTATAGTTACACAAAAAAAGTGAAAAATATAGATTTAAAACAAATTGATATTGCAAAAAGTTTAAAAAGTTGTTCAAAACCAATACTATTTATTCATGGTGATAAAGATAATTTTGTTCCAACAGAAATGGTATTTACACTTTTTGATAGTGTTAATGAAAAAAATAGAGAACTTTATATCGCAAAAGATGCCACTCATGGAAATGCCTTTGAAATAAATCCTAATTTATATCGACAAAGAGTTTATTCATTTTTAAATAAATATGGTATGTAGTAATAAAAAAATAGATAAGTAATTTTTAACTTATCTATTTTTTTATTATTTAATTTTTATTTTCATTTTTGTAATTTTTTAAATTTACTAAAAAATCATAATCATCTTGAGCTTGCAATTTTTGTTTTTCTAAAAGATTTTCTTTTCCATTTTCAATAGTTTGTTTAAATCTTCTTTCCTTTTTTAAGAAATCAAAATAATTATCAAAATTTGTATTACTTGAAATTTCTAAATTATTATTGATAGGGTTGTAAATATAAAGTGGCCAGAATCCACATTCTACTGCTTGTTTTGTTTCATTTGTATGATTAGCGAGGTCAAATCCTTGGTTAACGCAAGGTGAGTATGCAATAACAACACTAACACCTTCATATTCTTGTGCTTGTTTTAAAGCTTTTATAGTTTGGTTAATATCAGCTCCTAATGCAATTTGAGCAACAAAAACATCTTCGTAACTTAATGCAATTTTACCTATATTTTTCTTAGGTAAGTTTTTTCCACTTTCTGCGAATTTTACTGTTGCTCCGGTTGGAGTAGCTTTACTTTGTTGACCGCCTGTGTTTGAATAAGTTTGATTATCTAATATTAAAATATTAATATTTTCTCCACTTGCCAATACATGGTCAAGTCCACCATAACCTATATCATAAGCCCAACCATCTCCACCAATTATCCAAACTTTTTTATCTTTTGTTTTTTCGTTAAATTTATTACCTAACTTAATTCCTAAACCAAATTCAGCATTGTCTTCAAATAAGCTATTAGCCCATAGAATTCCATTTCCGTTTTTATCTACACTATAAGGGCAACTTCCAAAAGTTCCTCCATATATAGATGAACAGCCTGTTGCGTTTGCAATCATCATATTCGAACCATTGAGCATTGTTAAAATTTTGATATAAGATGTTTCTCCGCATCCTGCACAAGCTCCACTAAATTCAAATAATGAATCTTTAAATTGAAGTCCCTTTGCAAAGTTTTCCTTAAATAATGATTGAGTTTGTGTTGGAAGTTGAATTGTTTTTTCGTATTCTACTTTTTTATCTTCTAAAATAGAACTTGTTTCGACCATTTCAAGAGCTTTTTTAATTGCAGGACAAGTTGAAGCACAAACACCACAACCAGTACAATCTTCAGGAGATAATAAAATTTTATAAAGTTTTCCATTTAATCCTAATGCTTTTGCAAAACTTTCTTCGTCTTTAATATTTTCATCTACGAGAATTGCTTTAAGAGCAGAATGAGGACATGAAAGAACACAATTACCACATTGTATACAATTTTCTTTTATCCATTTAGGAAGGTTAAGTGCTATTGAGCGTTTTTCATATTTTGAAGTTCCTAAATCAGTTGAACCATCACTATTAAATTTCGATACAGGAATACTATTTCCATCAAGATTTGCTATTGGTTTCATTATATCTTGGTAAAATTTATTATCATATTCCTTTTTAGCTGGATAAATTTTTCCTTCTAGTCCATTTACATCTATTTCAATAACATTTTCAATAGCTTTTTTTATAGAATTAATATTTTTTTCAACTACATCTTGACCTTTGCTTGCAAAAGTTTTAGTAACTTGTTCGCTAATATCTTGTATTATTTCGTTTTCTGATAAAAATTTTCCAGCCTTAAATAGAGCTGTTTGCATTATTATATTGATTTTATTTCCAAGACCACATTCAGTTGCTATTTTTTGACCATTAATTATAAATAATTTGGCATTTTTTTCTTTTAATTTTTCAACATAGCTTTTAGGTAAAACTTTTCCTATTTCATTATTATCAAATATTGAATTAATTAAAACTATACCATTGTTTTTTAATCCTTTTAAACAATCGTATTTTGTAACAAATGAGAAATTATTTATTGATATTACATCTTCTTCTTCAAGCAAATATTCACTTTTAATTTCTTTGTCAGATAGTCTAAGGTGTGAAATAGTTAAACTTCCAGATTTTTTAGAATCATATTCAAAATATCCTTGAATTTGTTTATTGTATTTTTCACCTAAAATTTTAACAGTTGATTTGCTTGCCGAAACAGAACCGTCACTTCCAAGTCCAAAAATTTTTATTTCCGTAATATTTTTTTCATTTTGATAAGGTTTTATTTCAAGAGATGTATTACAAATATCATCATTAATTCCAATAGTAAAATTATCTTTTTGAAGATTATCCATATTATCAAATACTGTATTGACACAAGATGGAGTAAAATCTTTGCCTCCAAGTCCATATCTTCCTGAAAGAACTTTTATTTGAATTGAATTTTTAAATAATGCACTCATTATATCTAAAGCTAGGGGACAATTTGCACCATTTTCTTTTGTTCTATCTAATACTGTTATAATTTTACAAGATTTAGGAATTTGTTCAATAAATTTATCAGTAAGGAAAGGACGATATAATCTTACTTTAATTAAACCTAATTTTTGATTAGGATTTTCATCAATATATTCTTCGATTGTTTCGCAAGAAGAACCCATTGCTATAATTACTTTTTCGGCATTCAAGTCGCCGTAATATTCAAATGGTTTATATTTTTTACCTGTAATATTTGTAATATCATCAAAAATTTCTTGAATATCTTTATCTATTTTGTCATATTTATATTGATTTGCTTCTCTATTTTGGAAAAATACATCAGGGTTTTGAGCTGTTCCAAATTGCTTTTCTTTATAAGAATTTTTAAAATCATCAAAATAATTTTTTATTACGCTTTTGATTTCATCATCAGTAAAAGTCTTTATTTTTTGTAATTCATGACTTGTTCTAAAACCATCAAAAAAGTGTAAAACTGGAAGACCTGCTTTCATTGCAAGAGTATGACTAGCAAGCGCCATACACGCACTTTCTTGCACAGAAGATGAAGCAAGTATAATAAAACCTGTTGTTCTTGCCATCATCACATCTGAATGGTCGCAAAAAATTGAAAGAGCACTAGATGCAACACTTCTAGCAGAAACATGAATTACACAAGGCAATCCTTCTCCAGCCATTTTTAACATATTTGGTAACATCAAAAGTAAACCTTGACTAGATGTAAAAGTTGTTGAAAATGCGTGACTAATAAGTGCTCCATGAACAGCACCACTTACGCCACCTTCAGACTGCATTTCAACCATCTCTACTTTTTGACCAAATAAGTTTGGAACGCCTTTACTATTTAATTGCGAGCAATTTTCAGCCATAGGACTTGATGGGGTTATTGGAAAAATTGGTATAACTTGTGAAAGTTTATAAGCAATATCGCTTGTAGCTTTACAAGCATCAAGAATCATTGTTTTCATAAAATCTCCTAACTTAAGTATTATATATTTTTTTAATTTTTCAGTCAATCTTTTTGCAATATTACAATACTATTATTTTTACCTTATTTATGTATAAAAACAAAAGTTTTTAATTTATTTTTTTATTTCTTAATATTAATTTTGAAAATTTAATTTTTATTTATATAATGGTAACATGAAAAGAATATTAATTACTGTTGAATATGATGGTTCTGGATACTATGGTTGGCAAAAACAACCATCAAAGCCAACTATACAAGGAGAAATTGAAAAAGCTATTTATAAAATTACTGGACAAAATATAGAAATTTTTGGTAGTGGAAGAACTGATGCAGGAGTTCACGCATTAAATCAAAAAGCTCACTTTGATTTGTCTTTGCCTATACCTATATCTAAGCTAGCACAAATTTTAAATAATCAGTTGCCTGATACTATTGTTATAAAAGATGCTCAAGAAGTAGATTCTGATTTTCATGCTAGATTTTCTCTTAAAAAGAAAATATATATGTATAAAATTTTCAATAGTGACTTTAAAGATGCTTTTTTAGCAAGAACAAGCGGTAGAATTTGGCAAGAGTTGGATATAAAAAAAATGGAAAAAGCTTCTAAGCTTTTAATTGGTAAACATAACTTTAAAGGTTTTGCAAGTTCAAATACTTGTACAGAAAATTTTGAAAGGACTATTTTTGACATAAAAATTAAAAAAGATAAAGATTTTATTTATGTAATTGTAGAAGGAAATGGTTTTCTTTACAATATGGTTAGAATAATCGTTGGAACTTTGGTTGATTATTCTTTAGATTATTTAACATTAGATGATATTAAATTTGCTCTTGAAAATGGTGATAGGTCAAAAGCTGGAAGAACAATGTCTGCTAGTGGTCTTTATCTCAAAGATGCAATTTATTAAATATGCCTTTTAATAGGTCAATTTAATTGTTAATAATTGATTTTTTGTTTAAAATATGATAAACTACTTTAGTTTTAAGTTAAAAGTTATTGAAATTAGGAGAAATATGAAAACTGATAGAGAATTAAAAGATTTATGGATAAAATTTTTTACAAAACATGGTTTTAAAAGAGTGCCTGGTTATTCTGTTATTCCAGAAAATGACCCAACTGTTCTTTTTACAACAGCAGGTATGCATCCGCTTGTTCCTTATCTACTTGGAGAACCACATCCTTATGGAGATAAAATATTTGATGTTCAAAGATGTATAAGAACAAACGATATCGACGAAGTAGGTGATGATAGTCATTTAACTCTTTTTGAAATGCTTGGCAACTGGACACTTGGCAAGTGTGATAAAAAGGAAATGATTAAATTAAGTTTCGAATTTTTAACAAGTCCAGAATATCTTGGAATTCCAAAAGATAAATTAGCTGTAACAGTTTTTGCAGGAGATGATATAGCACCTCGAGATGATGAGGCTTATGAGGCTTGGCGTGATTGTGGTATAGAAAAAATATATTTTACTCGTGAAAACAATTGGTGGGCACTTGCTGGTGGAGTTGGACCATGTGGCCCAGATACTGAAATGTTTTACGATACTGGAAAAGAACCTTGTGGAGAAAATTGTTCTCCTTTATGTGATTGCGGAAAATATTTGGAAATTTGGAATGATGTATTCATGCAATATTATGTTGCTAATGTCGGTGAAAAAGCTAGTAAACTTTCAAGACCAAATATTGATACAGGAATGGGTTTAGAAAGAACTGTAGCTGTTTTAAATGGTTCTAAGAGTGTTTATGATAATGGATGTTTAAAAAGGGTTATTGATTATATCGAAAGCAAAGCAGATGTAAAATACTTGCAAGATGAAAAATCTAAAAGAAGTTATAGAATAATTGCAGACCATTTACGCTCAGCAGTTTTTATTTTAGGTGATCAAAGAGGTGTTTGTCCTTCTAATGTTGGACAAGGTTATATATTAAGAAGATTTATCAGAAGAGCTGTAAATCATGCTAGAAATATTGGATTAGATAATAAATTTTTCTCTGATATCGTAGATATTTATGTAAATGAGTATGGTCAAGATTATTCTGATATTCAAGAAAAAAGAGATTTTGTTAAAGAAGAACTCGCAAAAGAAGTTTTAAAATTTTCTAAAGCTTTAGAAGAAGGTCATAAAGAATTTAATAAATTAATAAATGGGATAGAAAGACATAAACAATTTGCTAAAGAAGGCGAAATAGTTGAAAATAAACTTAGTGGAAAGGCTGTTTTTAGACTTTATGATACATTTGGTTTTCCTTTTGAATTAACAGAAGAATTAGCAAAAGAAAAAGGTTATAGCGTTGATAAGCAAGATTTTGAAGCAAGATTCAAAGAACATCAAGAAAAATCTCGCAGTGCAAGCCAAGGACAATTTAAAGGTGGATTAAGTGATACTTCTAATCAATCTGCAAAGCTTCATACTGCAACTCACTTACTTCTTGCTGGTCTTCAACATTTTTATGGAAAACAAGTAGTTCAAAAAGGTTCAAATATAACCCCTGAAAGATTGCGTTTTGATTTTAACCTTGACCATAAAATGTTGCCTGAAGAAATTAAAGCAGTTGAAGATTTCGTTAATGATGCTATACAAGCTAAAATTCCTGTTAAATGTGAAATAATGTCTTTAGAAAAAGCTAAAGAATGTGGCGCACATGGAACATTTGAAAATAAGTATGGAAATGATGTTAAAGTTTACACAATAGGAAACGTGAGTAAAGAAATATGCGGTGGACCTCACGCTCAAAATACACAAGACCTTCATCATTTTAAAATTATTAAAGAGGAATCATCTTCTAGTAATATTAGAAGAATTAAAGCTATACTAGATTAAAAATATTTTTAATTTAAAATATTGTTTTTATTTATTAATTATGTTATAATCAAATCAATAAGGGGGAGTTTTAATGGCTTCAAGTGGAAATAAAGTAAAAAAAGGATTTGCTTCTTATTTACTAATTTTATTTATATTAATAATTGCAGCATTTTTAGGATGCGTAGTTGCAATGTTGGTTTCTCCTTTTACAAATGTTTTAGGTATGCAATATTATTATTATAACTATAATAAAAATTTTGAAAAAACTGATGATAATAAGGATTGGGATATAAATACATTAAAGGAAATTAATATAAGTTCAAACACTGCTAATATTGATATAAAAAGAGATCCAAATGTAGACAAAATGATTATTAATTTTGTGAATAAATCAAAAGGTTTTGCTAAATCATCAGAGGATACAGATTTTAGCCACACAATAGAATTTGAAGATGAAGAACAAACTATTTTGAACATTTCTGTTGATGAACCATATGGCTTTTTAAATTTGGAAGATTATGTGTCTATTAATATATTGTTACCAGTAGTTAGTTCATATGATTTTAATAATGTAGAAATTAATGTTAATACTAAATATGGTAATGTTTACATTGGAAATAATGAAACATTAGTAACTGATTTGGGAAATTCAAAGTTTGATACTTCTATTAAAGACCTTAATATTACAATGCAAAAAGGAAATATAAAGTTCTTTGAAAATAGTGAAAATACTTTTGAAAATTTAAATATTAATATTGATGATGGAAGAGTTATCAGTCAAAAAGAAATCAAATTTACAAATGAATTAAATATATATTCTAATTGTGCAAGATTTGATTTGCAAGATATTACTTATGACTACGAAGAATTTAATGAACTTATGCATATAAATTTAAATTTAGAGGACGCAATTTTTTATGTAGGTAAAATAGTTGGAAATACTAATTTAAATATGCAAGGTGGATATTTTATTGCTGATAGTATTAAAGGTTCTATCAATTCAAATAGTGCTATTTCTCAAATGAAAGATGGAAAAATTGAGATAAATCTTGTAGATGGAAATGTTAGCTTGCCATATGCTAATAAATCAAATATTACAATTAAAGAAATGACTTTGGATAGTCAAGCTTATATTCATTCCACATCTGGTAAAATCACAATTGAAAAATTAAATGGTAAAGCATGGCTAGAAACAACAAGTGGTAATGTTGATGTGCATACTTATAATGATGATATCGAAATCATAACTACTTCTGGTAAAATAAATTTAATATATGATTGTGATACAATTAATAATGGTGTAATATTAAAATCTAATTCTGGTAAAATTACTACTTTTGTTAAATCAAATTTGAGTTGCGTTATGAAATTTCACGATAAAGATGGAATTTATTATGATGACGATAACGGACCAAGTAAAGTTAACTTGATTTTGCATGATATTGGATTTGCAAACCCAGCTATTATCAATGATGGAACAGATGACAAATCTATGTTATTCTATTCAGATGGAAAAATTACTGTTGATTTAATATAATTTTTCTAAAAATTTTAAATATTATTTTTCAGATTTTTGTTTATAAATTTAATTGATTTAAAAAGATAATTATTATCAATTATATAAAAGCAAAAGTCTGATTTTTTTTATTAATTATTACTTTTGAAAAAATAAAAAATTGTTATTATATAAATTGAAAATTTGTTATAATTATTTTAAGGAGATTTGAGTGAAAATTTTACATACTGCTGATATGCACATTGGAACAAAAAATAGTTCTTTACCATTAGATAGACAACAAAAGCTTCAACAAACGCAATTATTGCAAATTGGAGAATTATTTGACATAGCCATAAGAGAAAACTATGATTTAATTTTAATATGTGGCGATTTATTTCATAAAAAAACAGTTCCTGCTAAGCTTGCAAATTTATTTTTTCACAATGTTGAAAAATTTTCTAAACCTGTATTATATATTAAAGGAAATCATGATGAAAAGTTTGAATTTGTTTCTTATCCATCAAACTTTATTATTTTAGATGAAAATAATCCATATTTAAAAATTGGTGATGTTAATTTTTATAGCAATAAAATTAATTTAACAAAATTAGAAAAAAGTTTTAACAATAATGAAACCAATATCCTTGTTGGTCACGGAGATATATATAATTCCAAGGACAATGATTATATAGATTTAAGTAGTATTTTGTCTTTAGAAAATTTTGATTATGTAGCTTTAGGTCATATACACAAATTTAGCAAGGAAATTTTTCACAACAATTTAGTTGTATATAGTGGAAGTTTGTTTTCAAATGGATTTGATGAGTGTGGAGATAAAGGATTTGTAGAAGTAAATATAAATGATAAAAATACAGATATAAAATTTCATAATTTTGCAAAAATTAAATTTTTTGTAAAACAAGTTGATATAACAAATAAAAATGATTTTGAAAGTATTGTTTTAGAAATAGAAAAGGCTTTGGTAGATATTAATAAAGATGATTTTGTTAAAATAGAACTTGTAGGGTATTTTGACCAAAATACTGAAAAATATCTATCGTTAATTAAAGATAAATTTAGTGATTATTACATTGATATAATAGATAATTCAAGAATTAAGATAAATTTCGATGAAATTTATAGTGAAAAACTTTCATTTAAAGCAGAATTTCTTTCTTTAGTTTCAAATTGTGAAGAAGATGAAGATATTAAATCTAAAATTTGTCAAATTGGAATTGAAGCTTTAAAAGGAGAAAATTTGTCATTATGAAAATACTTCAACTGCACATTGAGAATTTTGGTAAACTCAGAAATATAGATTTAAATTTTAATGATGGTTTTAATCAAATTTATAAAGAAAATGGTTGGGGAAAATCTACATTAATCTTTTTTATAAAAGCTATGTTTTATGGAATGAGTGCTAAAACTAGAGGAGAGGAATATAAAAGCGAAAGAACAAGATTTATGCCATGGCAAGGTGGTTTGTATGGAGGAAATCTAACTTTTGAAAGTAATAATAAGATTTATAAAGTTACAAGAATATTTGATAAAACGCCAGAAGGGGATAAGTTTGAACTTTTGGATAAATCAACTAATGAAATTGATTGTAATGAAATTAAACCTTTAGGAGAAAGCTTATTTGGGGTTGGAGTGGAATCTTTTTCAATGAGTGCTCTATTTTCTCAGTTAAATTTTAAAAGCAAATTAAACGATTCTATGTCCGCAAGTCTTGTTGGTCTTGATAAATATCAAGATGATTTAGATAAAGTAGAAAGGGCTATTAAAATATTAAAAGATAGAAAATTAAAATTAAAAAAAGAGATTGTGGGCAAAGATGAAATAAATAATAAAAAATATATATTAAATGAAGATAAATCTCAAATTTTATATATTAATAGAGAAATTGACAATTTAAAAAAAGATTTATTAAAATATGAGGAAGAAAATAAAGTTTTAAAAATTCAACAAAACGATGAAAAAGAAAAATTGTCTAATCAAGAGTTAAAATATCAAGAAAAAGTTAACATTGAAAGTAAAATTAACGAATTACATAAGCAAATAGAAGAGGAAAGTAAAGATAAGTCAGAAAATCTTAAAAAAACAAATACTAAAAGTAAAACTATGATAAATTTTGGCTTAATCCTATTAGCTTTAATTTTTATTTCTTTTATAATTGTTTCAATATTAAATTTGTTAAATGTATTTTTATGTATTTCATTAATAATAGCATCATTTGTAACTTTTATTATTTTACTATATATAAAATTAAAAAAAAGAAATAAAAACAAAGAAAATAATAATCAAGATAAAATAATAATTCTTAATTCTCAACTTCAACAAAATCAAGCTTTGGCTGAAACTTTAAAAAATGCGATTTACCCCGATAGAAAAAATTTAGAAATTTTGAATAGCAAACAAGTTGCTTGTGAAATAGAAATTGTAAAATTAAACCATTTCATAAAAGAAAAAGAGAAACAAATATTAGAAATTGAGGAAAATTGTGATATATCAGAAAACTTTATAGCTAATGTTTTGAATAAAAATTCTCAAATAGAAAATAAAATAAAACTTTTAGATAAAACAATATTATATTTAACAAAAGCTAAAGAAAATGTATCTTCAAGATTTGTTGGTGAAATAAACCAAGATTTATCTAGTCTTTTAAGTATTTTTAATATAGATAAAGATAAATATGTAGTTGATAATTATTGGAATGTTTTAGAACAATCAGCAATAGGAATGAAGAGCTTTGAATTTTCTTCTCAGGGTTATAAAGATATTTTGTCATTTTGTCAACGCATAGTTTTAATAAAAAAGATTTATCAAAAAGAAAAGCCTTTTTTATTGTTAGATGATATATTTGTTAATTTAGATGATGAAATGTTAACTTTTGCTAAAAAACTTTTATTAGATATTGCAAAAAATTATCAAATAATTTATATTTGTTGCAATGATAGATGTAAAATAATTTAAAAGATAAATTATGATTTTATAAACTATTTAAATTTAAAAAATATCCCTAGTTTGTGGGATATTTTTTTAAAATAAAATTAAACTTAAAAAAAATAAAAAAGTATAAAAAAACAGTTGATTTTTTTTTAGAAATTTGCTATATTAATAGAGCAAACCTAAACTTACTGCATATAATTAAATATAAACTCTTGCGGGAGTGGCTCAGTGGTAGAGCGTTGCCTTGCCAAGGCAAATGTCGCGGGTTCGAATCCCGTCTTCCGCTCCAAATTGGTACCATCGCCAAGCGGTAAGGCCAAGGTCTGCAAAACCTTTATTCCCCGGTTCAAATCCGGGTGGTACCTCCATTTTTTATAAACTTAAAATATAACTATTATTATTCTATTAATGTTAAATAATCAAGTCATTATTTTATTAAAAATAATTTCAATTAAATGAGATTATTTAATATGCTGGTGTGGCGGAATGGCAGACGCACAGGACTTAAAATCCTGAGTTGGCAACAACGTGTGGGTTCGACTCCCACCACCAGCACCAGTAAAAATCGTTATAATCTTTTATTATAAAGATTTATAGCGATTTTTTATTTTTAATTTATTTATAGGAAAATATTTTTTTATTTACATTTAATTTAAAATTTTAAAATAATTTAATTAAAATTCAATATAATAATTGATTATTTAAAATTTTATTTAAGTTAAAATTAACCTTAGTAGACATTATTCTTTTTGATTTTTAAAAGTAAATATTAACAATTTTAATTTTTTAGTATAATTTAACATAGAAAAATTATTTGACATATAAAATAATTCATGGTAATATATCTTTATAGAGGGGAGATTTTTATGGAAACAATGTTTTGGGTATGGCTCGCAATAATTGTAATAACTGTTGTGATTGAAATAGTAACTTTGGATTTAGTTTCTGTTTGGTTTGCTGTAGGTGCAGTTATTCCTTTTATTCTAGCTGGTATAGGAGGCATTAGAATTGAAATTCAAATTGCAATCTTTGTTATAGTTTCAGCTTTGCTAATTGCTTTTATAAGAAAATATGCACAAAAACTTTTATTTAAAAACATGAAAGATAAAACCAATATGGATATTTATATTGATAAGGAATTTAAACTTTTAGAAGGTTGCGATTTTGAGAATAATGGTTCAATTAAAATTAATGATGTAGTATGGACTGCTAAAAGTGAAAATGGGCAAAAAATAGAAAAAAATACAATTGTTAAAGTTGTAAAATTAGATGGAAATAAAGTAATTGTAAAACCAGTAATAGATTCTAACAAAAATAAAGAGGACTCTTTAAATAAAACACAAGATAATAATTTAAACAATAATCAAATAAGTGAAATCACTCAAGAAGATAAGAGTGATGATACCGATAAAACTTAATGATTATTATAGAATATAAATTAAGGAGATTTTATGAGCGTTTGGGGAATTGTATTAATTGTTTTAGGTGTTTTACTTTTGATATGTCTTTGTATTTCTATAAGAATAGTAAGACAGGCAACTGCAGTTGTAGTAGAAAGACTTGGAAAATATCGTAAAACTTTGGATGTAGGTGTGCATATTATTTTACCTTTCTTTGATAGAACTAGCAAACCTATATCTTTGAAAGAGACTGTGGCTGATTTTAAACCACAACCTGTAATAACAAAAGATAATGTTACAATGCAGATTGATACTGTAGTTTATTTTCAAATTACAGATGCCAAGTTGTTTACATATGGAGTTGATCATCCTATTAAAGCAATAGAAAATTTAACAGCAACAACATTAAGAAATATTGTTGGTGAACTTGAACTTGATGAAACACTAACTTCAAGAGATACTGTAAATTCTAAAATGAGAATAATTCTTGATGAAGCAACAGATCCTTGGGGTATTAAAATAAACAGAGTAGAATTGAAAAATATTTTACCTCCAAAAGATATTCAAGATGCAATGGATAAACAAATGAAAGCTGAGCGTGAAAGACGAGAACTTATTTTGCGTGCAGAAGGTGAAAAGAAATCAAACATTTTAGTCGCAGAAGGTGAAAAAGAAGCAAAAATTTTGAGAGCTCAAGCTGAAAAAACCGCAAAAATATTAGCTGCTGAAGCACAAAAAGAATCTTTAATAGCAATTGCGGAAGGTGAAAGTAAAGCTATTGAACTTATTAATTCAGCAAGTCCCGACGCTGCTTATGTTACATTACAAGGTTTTGAAGCTTTAAAAGTTCTTGCTAATGGAAATGCTACTAAAATTATAGTTCCTAGTGATATTCAAAATGTATCTGGACTTTTGACAAGTATGGCTGAAGTTGTTAAATCTGATAATATAAAAGAAAAAATAATAGTAAAACAAGAAAATGAATCAACTAATGAAATTGTTGATAAACTGAAAGACCAAAGTTTAATTAAAGATTCAGATGATGAAGAATAAAAAGGGGGATAATATGAAAAATTTAAAATCTACTATAATGAATTCACTTAATATAGTATTTGCTATTCTTATGTATATTTTTATGTCTCAATCATATTTAGATTCTTTTTTAGTTTCTGTAAGTGGATATGATACATTAGGTGATGCTAAATTTTTTGAGGGAGATTCAACCGAAATAATGATTGCTCTTTCAAATTTATTAATTTTAATATTAATTTCTTTAATAGTTTTAATTTCAATGTACTCATTATTATGTAATTTTGGAGTTATAAAAAAATCTACTAAATTAGCTAATTTTTTAAATATAATTTTAGGTATTGCAACTTTTGTGTTTGCTATGATTTCTCTTTTTTGTATGGTTGGTTATATAAATCAAAATGAAATTACAAAAAACACTTTAGATATAGGTTGGGCTATTATTGTAAATATGGTTGTAGCTTTATTTTTGTTAGTTTCAACTATACTTGCATCTAAATTTTCTTCTAACTCAAAAGGAAAAAGAAAAAAATAATTAATAATTCATTCTTTAATTTTAATTAAATTTTTGGTTTTAAAATTTATAAAAAAATAAAATAGGTATATACCTATTTTATTTTTTTATTTAAGTCTTTTTAATATAAAAATATTATTCATGTCGTAAAGATTCTACTGGATCGAGTTTTGCTGCTTTTGAAGCTGGGTATAATCCAGCTAAAACGCTTATTACAACGCTTAAACCCAATGCTAACAAAATGTAATACCATTGGATTGCAATAGGAGCAAAACCAATTAATGAATTAAACATAATAGTTAAAACTCCACAAATTATTAATGAAAGGGTTATTCCAACTACAGCACTTATAATTCCGACTAAAAGACTTTCTGTTGAAAAAATTAATTTTATATCTTTTTTTCTTGCACCAATACTTTTTAATACACCTATTTCTCTAGTTCTTTCAGAAACACTCATATATAAAACTACAAGAATCATTATCATTGCAACAAATAGTGATATTCCTCCTATAACAGCAAGAGCTATAGAGAAGGTTGACATCATTTCGCTAAACATTGAAGCAAGTTCTTCTTCAACAGAACCAGTTAAATCTTTTCTATTTTTAGAAATATAATTATTAATTAAATCTGTTGTTTCTTTACTATCAGTTTTTATATAAAGATGACTTGGTCTTATACCTGTTACTGTTTGACCTTTTTCTTCTTGAGCCTGTTTTACACAATTGTCTAAATAATTGTAATCAACATACATAATTAGCATACTTGAGAAAACGGAAACATCTACTAAACCTGATATAGTTACCTCTTTATCAATAGGAATTATTGAATTATTATAGTTAAGAGATATTTTTAAATTTACTTTTTTACCTATAGCATCTTCAGGTTTTTCTAGATTCATTAGCTTTACAATAGCACTACTTAACATTATTTCATCATCAGCACAAATTTTGCTGTTTTCAGTTAATAATTTACTTTCATCATAATAAGGTGGGGTAGTGTATGTAGTCATAATCATGCTTGTTTCATTTTTACCATCTTGAGTAGTGAAATTAATTGTTCCAGCTCCCATAGTAACCATTATAAATCCATAAGATAAATTACTTTCTTCGCCATTTTCTATAACACGATAATTGTTGTTATTTATTTCTAGATGATTATTTAATTCGTTTACTATTTTAGTAATTTCTTCTTGCTCAAACATATTAGGTAATAAACCATTGTTTTCGAGTTTATTTCCATCTCTATCTTTGCCACTTTTTGAAATAGTTGCTATTGTTGGATCTGAATAATCTTTAGCCAAATCATCAATATATCCTGTTAGTCCACTTCCGAAAGACAACATAATAATGAGAGCTATAAGAGAAATTGAAACGCCTATAGCCATTAAAATATTTTTAACTTTACTTGCCCACATATTATGAAAAGATAGTTTTAAAGCTGAAATGAAAGAAAGATGTTTTTCTTTTTTGCTTGAAGAAGGTTCGTTATTAGAGTTTATTGTATCTATAAGTTGTCTTGAAGTTTTTTTCTTTTGATAATTTTTAATTTTTTCATCTCTTACTATTTTGCCATCTGAAATTTCAACAACTCTAGAAGAAATAGAAGCTACCTTTTCTGAATGAGTTACCATTATTACAAGTTTACCTTCATCGTCTGCTATTTCTTTTAAAAGATTAAGTATTTGGTTTGTTGTTTCACTATCTAAAGCGCCGGTTGGTTCATCAGCAAGAATAATATCTGGGTTATTGATAAGGGCTCTTGCGATTGCTACTCTTTGTTTTTGTCCACCGGATAGTTGAGTTGGTTTTTTCTTAATATGTTCTTTTAAGCCAAGTTTAGTTAAAATTTCTATTGCACGCTTATTTTTTTCACTTTCCTTTACATTAGAAAGAGTTAAAGCTATGGTAACATTATCTAATATAGATAAATGAGGTATTAAGTTAAAAGATTGAAATACGAATCCAATTTTCTTTTTTCGATAATCGTCAAGTTGTTTATCTTTAAAACTTTTTAAATCTTTTCCATCTATTGATATGTTTCCTTCATAATCTGAATCTAAACCGCCAATAAGATTCATAAGAGTACTTTTTCCACTGCCACTTTCTCCCATAATTGAAACAAGTTCACCTTTTTCAAAAGAAAGATTTATATTTTCAAGTGCCTTAAATTTTGTTTTGCCTAAAGTATAATTTTTATTTACATTTTTAATTTCTAATTCAGCCATATTTCTCCTATTAATATTATTTGATTAAATTATTCTTCTATGTTTCCATTTTCAAATTGACTTGTATATAAATCTTTATAAATTCCACCTTTCTCTAAAAGTTCATTATGATTGCCAATTTCAACTATATTACCATCTTTCATAACAATTATTTTATCAGCATTTTTAATTGTTGATAGTCTATGAGCAATAACAAAACTTGTTCTTCCTTTTGTTAATCTATCCATTGCTGTTTGTATTAATATTTCAGTTCTTGTATCTACAGAGCTTGTTGCTTCGTCAAGAATTAGAAGGGGAGCATTTTGAATCATAGCTCTTGCAATAGTCAATAGCTGTTTTTGACCTTGAGAAATGCTTGTTTCTTCACTTAATAACATATCATAGCCATTAGGTTCTGTTCTAATGAAATGGTCAACATTTGCTAGTTTGCAAGCTTCAACAATTTCTTCATCTGTAGCATTAGGTCTTCCGAATCTTAGATTTTCTTTTATTGTTCCTTCAAAAAGCCAAGTATCTTGTAAAACCATGCCAAACAATGAACGAACATAACTTTTATTCATATCTTTGGTAGAAATTCCGTCAATTAATATGTCACCACTATCAATTTCATAAAAACGCATTAGTAAATTTACTATAGTAGTTTTTCCTGCACCTGTTTGCCCAACTATAGCTATTTTTTCACCAGGATTAGCAGTAAAATTAAAATCATATATTATTTGTTTATCTTTATCATAACCAAAATTGACATGTTTAAATTCAACTTTTCCTTTAACATCTTTAATAGTCAAAGATTTATTACTTTCATCTGGTTGCTCTTCTTCTTTTAAAAACTCAAAGACTCTTTCTGCTGCAGCAATTGTTGATTGTAATGTTCCCATTACTGAACCAATTTGAGAAAGTGGTTGATTGAAGAGTTTTGAATATGTCATAAAAGTTATAATTGTTGCTAAAAAAGCCATATTATTAGTATTTATTGCTATTGAAGCTCCAACTAAACAAATTAATGCATAGATTACATTGCTTGTAAAATTTACAATAGGGTGCATAAGCCCTGAAAAAAATTGAGCTTTCATTGATGACGATCTAAGTTTGTTGTTTATTGCATCAAATTCTTTTTGTGATTTTTCTTCTCCATTAAAAGCTTTAATTACTGTATGGGCTGAATAATGTTCTTCAACATATCCATTAATATCTCCTAAAAACTTTTGTTGTCTAACAAAATATTTTTGATTAAATTTTACGACTAAAAATACAACTAAAAGAGCAAGTGGAATTTGAAGTAAAGATATTAAAGTGAGTTGCCAACTAATTGTAAACATTGCAATAGGAATCCCGATTATAGTAACAAAACTTGTAACTAAAGTAGACATAATTCTTTCAAGAGTTGTTCCAACTGTATCAACATCATTAGTAACTCTCGATAATACATCTCCATAACTATTTTTATCAAAATATTTTAAAGGTAATTTATTTATTTTTATAGAAATATCAGTTCTTAATTTTTTAGATATGCCAACACTTACTTTACTCATCAAGAAACCTTGAAAATATCCAAGTATTCCAGCTACTATATACATGGATAATATTATTATACCAAATTTAGTTACTTCACTAATTTGATATCCATTTTTATCAAAAAGCAAATTCATCATTTGGTTTAAAAATCTAGGTCCAAGAACATTTAATACAGCCGCAAAAACGGCAAAAATTAAAGCAATAATTAAAGAAAATTTATATTGCCATAGGCGCTTAAATAGTATTTTTAAAGTGCCTTTAAAATCTTTTGCTTTATGATTTGAAAAAGAAACATTTGGTCCATTCATTATTTTAGTTCCTCCTTTGAAAGTTGAGATAAAGCAATTTCTCTATATACTTCACAATTTTTAAGTAAATCTTTATGTTTTCCCATTCCAACCATTTTGCCTTCATTAAGCACTATGATTTTATCTGCATTGCTAATTGTTCCAATTCTTTGAGCAACAATAACTTTTGTTGTATTTTCAAATGCTTTGTTTAAATTTTTTCTAACTATTTTGTCTGTTTTATAATCTAAAGCAGAAAAACTATCGTCAAATATTAAAATATCTGGATTTTTTACTATAGCTCTTGCAATAGAAAGTCTTTGTTTTTGTCCACCTGACACATTTTTTCCACCTTGAGAAATTCTATGTTGTAATCCATTTTCAAATTTATATAAAAAATTTGATTGAGATATATCTATAGCTTTTTTTATATCTTCTTCAGTTGCATTTTCGTTTCCATATTTAATATTTTCTTCAACCGTACCACTAAAAAGAACTCCTTTTTGAGGAACATAACCAATTATATCATGCAAATCTTTCTGTTTATAATCTTTAACATTAACTCCGTTTATTAAAATTTCACCTTCTGTGCAGTCGTAGAATCTAGGAATTAAATTTATTAGTGTACTCTTGCCACTACCAGTAGAACCAATAAAAGCTATAGTTTCTCCTTGATTAACTTTAAAAGAAATATTTTCTAAAACTTTTTCATCAGCATCTGGGTACTTAAAACTAACATTTTTAAACTCTATAGTTCCCGATTCAGACATAGTAAAAATACCATCACCATCAAAAAGAGAAAGTGGAGTGTCTAATATTTCATTTATTCTTCTTCCTGAAACAATACCTCTTGGTATAAACATAAATAGCATAGAAAGGGTAGTAAAGCTCATTATAATGAATATAGAATATTGAGTAAATGTACTCATTATTTCTAGAATACTTGGATTTTCTTTAGCTAAAAATCCTATAAACCATACTATAGCTAAAGAAGTACCTTGCATTATAAAAGATAAGCTAGGTTCTATAATAGCCATAACTTTATTTACATATAATTCTATTTTTGAAAAATGTTTATTAACTTTATCAAATTTTTCTTCTTGTGTTTTTTCAGCACCTATAGCTCTAATAACTTTAATTCCTGTTAAGTTTTCTCTAGTAACCAAGTTTAATCCGTCAGTAGCTTTTTGAATTTTTTTAAACTTTGGAACTACTGTTGATATGATGATTATAACAAGTAAGCTTATAGCAATTACAGAAATAACATTTACCCATGATAAAGAAGAAACACTATAACTCTTAGATATGTCAACAATATTAATAATTGCTAAAATAGCAGTTAAAGGAGCATTAATACCTAATGTAAAAAACATTGTTAATACTTGCTGAAGTTGAGTAATATCGTTTGTAGTTCTTGTTATTAATGAAGGAATTGAGAATTGATTGATTTCTTTAGAAGAAAAAGAATTAACTTTGTTAAAAATCTTGCCTCTAACTCTAGCTAATAAATTTGTAGAAATTAAAGAAGCAAGAAAATTAGCAAGAATAGCACATAAAATAACTCCTAAAGCATAACCTATCATTTCCATACAAGTTATTACAATCTCTTTCCAATATAAAGATATATCAGGCATTCTTAAGTATTGACTAATTTCCAGTGTGCATTTAGGTAAAGAAATGTTACACCAAACTTGACCACCGACTATACCAAATGTTAATAAAATTAAAATCCATTCTTTCCAATTAAAGTATTTAAATAATTTAAACATATTCACTCCATATTATTTTAAAATTTGATAAATTTATTGTTTTAAATTTGCAATTATTTTAGAAGAATTATCAAAAATTTGATTTATAACTTTTTTTGTTATTTCTATTTCGTTTTGTTTTAAACCATTTTTTAATCCATTTTCCCATTTTTTCAACACTTTATCTTCTAAATAATGAGCGATTTCAGTCCCGTAATTTGTCAACTCTATTTTTATATTTCTCATTTGATGATTTGGATTTTCTTCATGAACTATTATAATGTTTTTTTCAACTAATTTTAATATAATTCTATGCGTATGAGATTTGTTACAATTAGCAAGAAGGGTAAGTTCAGTTTGTGTTTTTATTCCTTCTTTATACAATAGTTGAATAAAAAAAGCTTCAGAACTTTTTAAATCATATTTTGCAAGTTCATGGTTTAAAAACTTTTGAAAATTTTTTTTAACTAAAAAAAATCTTTTTATAATATCTTCTTTCATGCACAGATAATTATATGCAAAATAAGTTGATTAGTCAACTATAAATTGTTAAAAAATAATTTTTAGATTAAATTTTAGCAAACGATTGCATAGAAATAAATTATGTGCTATATTAATATAGCGTAAATGATTTTTAAAATTGTTTATTTTGGAAAAAATAAATAAAAAATTAAATATGTTAAATTTAAATAAAGGAGATATTATGTGCTTTTATAAAAATAAAGAAAAAGTTATTGATCCAATCATTCATGATGAGGAAGCTAATTTTACTTTATCAAGTGGGGTTCATATATTAAATAAATGTCAAAATGTTTCATTAAATGGCAATGCAATTGTTTTGGAAAGTTTTAATTGCTCATTTAAAGAAATATCCGGTAAAGCAAAAGTTCAAATGATTGAAAATGGAGAAATTGATTTATTAACAGGGAAAGCTAAAATCGGACTATTTAAAAGTGGAAGAATTACTGTTGTAAGTGGTAAAGCTGCTATTACTACTATTAATTCTTGCACAATTGATTATATTAAAGATAAAGCTACTATTGGAACAATGAATGGGGGATTCGTAAGATTTGTCGACGGTAAAAGCGAACTTGCAACTTTAACAAATGGTGAAGTAATGTTTGTTAGAAATAAAGCTAGAATAGTTACTATGATAACAGGCAAAATTACAGGAATTGAAAATAATGCCTCTTTAGTTAGTATGTTGGATGGGGAAATAACCTATTTATTGAATGATTCTAAAGTTGGAACAATGAATAATGGTAGAATAGACCTTTTTGCTGATAATAGTGAAGTTTCTACATTTAATAATGGAAAAATTGAAGAAATGATAGGTAAAGCTATGATTTCAGCTAATATGAATGGTGAAATAGGTTATCAAGATAAACAAACTATAATTCTTTATTCTCCACAAGAAAGTGCTAAAAGAATGGAAGAATATAGGCAAGAAAAACAAAACTTAGATAAAACTGAGATTGAAAACAAAGAGGAAGAGATACAAGAAGTTAAAGAGGAAGTTAAAACTGAAGAACAGGAAAATGTAGACACAAATCAAAATAATAATACAAAATCAAAGAAAACAAAATCTTCAAATAAAAAATCTAAACAACTATTAATAGATGATAATGGAAATATAGATGGTTAGGATAAGACAAGTTAAATTATAATTCTGAAACATATTAAATTTAATAAAAAGATATACTTTAAGCACCACTTGAATGGTGCTTAAAGTTTGTAAAAGGAAGTAAATGTAAAAATGAATATTTTTTTGGATCAACTTTTAGATTCTTTAATTGATACATTATATATAGTACCTATATTATATCTTGCTTACTTATTAGTAAGTTATTTTTCTCATAATGATAATGAAAAATACTCAAAAATATTACATAAAACAAGGAAAGCAGGTCCTGCTATTGGTGCTTTTTTAGGTTGTATTCCACAATGTGGATTTTCTTCTTTAATGAGTCAACTTTATTCAAAAAAAATAATTACTTTTGGAACACTTCTAGCGGTTTTTATAGCAACAAGTGATGAAGCTATACCATTAATGATAGCAAGACCAGAATTTATTCCAAATCTTTTAATTTTAATAGCAATAAAGGTTGTGTATGCTATATTAATTGGTTATATTTTAGATGGTACTTATAGGTTGATAACAAGAAAAAAACCAAAGCTTAACGATTACCATGATATACATGAGCATACTGAAGTTATAACTAATAGTGACAATAATCAAACTTTTAAAGAAGAGTTGACAGAATCTCAACATGAAGAATTTCATATTCAAGAAGAGCATCATCATGAAAGTAAATTTAAGTGTCATCATGCACATGAAGAAGAGCATGGTCATGATCATACACATGGGCATTGTTGTGCAACAAATATATTCCTTGATGCGTTACAACATACCGCAATAATTGTTGCTTATGTTTTTGTAGCTACTTTGATAATTAATTTAATAAAAGGTTATGCTGGTGGGCTAGAACCTTTACAAAAGTTTTTTTCAAATAATGTATATTTGCAAATTTTATTGTCTTGTTTAATAGGATTAATTCCAAATTGCGCTTCTTCAGTATTTTTAGTTGAATTATATATGGAGGGAGTGTTATTGTTTCCAGCTTTAGTAGCTGGATTATCTGCAGGAGCTGGTATTGGACTTATTGTTTTATATACTACAAATTATAAGAAAGTTGGAGTAAATATATTCATTACAGTGTTGTTATATGTTTTAGCTTTTATAATTGGTATAATAACTAATTTTATACCTATTTGGTGAAAATTAGTTGACAAAATGGACATACTAGTTTAGAATTTTATTACTCAAGGAGATTTTTACAAATGATAAAAGAAGTTTATAATGAAGAAGATAAGGACCTTATAGTTCAGCACCTAGGTATATTTGAATTAAGAGGTTTAGCTCGAAAACTAGGTGTTCCTAGTCCAACAACTAAAAAAAGAGATGAACTTGTTTCTTTAATTTTAGAAAAAATCAAAAGTGGACAAATTTCATGTCAATCAGGCAAGAAAAAGGGTAGACCTTTTAAAAGCCTTTCTGCTATAGATGATATTTATACAACAATAACTAATCCTCAAAATAATAATGAATATATTAATAAAAATCAAAATTATCAAGCTATTCAAACAAACTTTGATAGTTCTGTTGTTTTTAATCAAGAAATTTCTAATTATTCATATAACGATACTGTTGAATTAAAAATATTTGAAGGAATAATAAGAGAAAATCAATCTGGCTTCTTCTTTTATGATATTAATACTTTTAAATGCATTTTTATTAATAAAGATATTGATTATAGTATAAACATTGAAACCGGTGATAAGGTAGTTGTAAAGGCATATGAAGTATTTGGTAAAAATCAATTTAATGCTGTAGAAATAATTTCAATTAATAATATTTCAGTTTTAGATTATTGTCCTCAAATACAAGAAAAAGGTGATGTTATTATTTCAGATAAAACTTTACCTTTTGGAAATAAAAAAATATATATTGGTAGAAGAAATATTACTCATGGTGATAAAGATTTGTATGAAAGCGAAAGTGAATTAAAAAATTTTATTAACATTTGTAAAGAAAATAATCAAAAATTAATTTTAATTGGTTTAAATACCTCTTTTGAAAATATTATAATGCTCAATAATTATAAAAACATAGACAAATTTATTTCAGAATATGGACAAAATGATAAAAGAAATTTTACTTTAATTTTTGATGCTATAAATTATTGTGAAAGACTTAGCCAAATAGGTGAAAATGTCGTAGTTGGAATAATAGATATTATAGAAATTTTAAATTGTTTAGATAGGTATTTTACAGGAGAAAAATCAGAAAATTTTTATGATAGACAAACTTTTGTGGTTTTAGAAAAAATTTTATCTCTTGGAAAAGCATATCAAAATGGTAATTCTACTACATTACTATTAAATTATAATGACATAGATAAAGACGAAAGAGTGCTAAAAACAGATATTATAAAGGTATGTAAAGTTATCTAGATTTAAATGTATTGATATAAAAATAAAAAAAAGGACATCAGTCCTTTTTTTTTATTTGTTCCAATAATTTAGAGTTTTTATATTTTAAATTTTAATGAATAAACATAAATAAGATATTATTAGTAAATTAATTTAATTGACAATTTTATAAGAATAAGATTATAATAAAAGTATGTTTGGATTTTATGAAAGTTATTTTAAATTTTTCGGTCTTTCTATAACTTATTATGGCTTTATTATAGCACTAGCTATGGGGTTTGGAGTTTATGTTGCATGTAAAAATGCTAAATTTCGAGATTTAAAGAGTGATGATATTTTAGTTTTAGCTTGTTATGTATTGCCTTTATCTATAATAGGAGCAAGACTTTACTTTGTTATTTTTAGTGGAGAACCATATTCTTTTGTTCAAATTTTGAGAATTTGGGACGGAGGAATGGCTATTCTTGGTGGAGTAATAGGTGGTGCATTAGGTGCTATTATATATTGTTTAATTCATAAAAAAAATCTTCTAGATGTTGGGGATATTGCAGCTCCAAGTTTAATTTTAGGGCAGGCAATAGGTAGAATAGGTTGTTATTTTGCAGGGTGTTGTTATGGTATGGAAGTAACAGATACTTCTTTGCAATGGTTTCCACTTTCAACTTATGTTCATGGTGCATGGCACTTGTCGACTTTTTTTTATGAAAGTTTATGGAATTTAATAGGATTTATAATTCTATTAATACTTTTGCGTAAAAATCGTGTAAAAAATAGAGGGGAAATCCTTGCTTTATATTTTTTAATATATGGTTGTGGCAGAGCTTGGATAGAAGGTATTAGGGGAGATAGTTTATATATTGGAAGTATTCGTGTTTCTCAATTGTTATCAATATTGCTTGCAATTGGGGCTATTATAATGATAGTTACATTAAAAATACTTGAAAGAAAAGGAAAAATAAAAGGTCTTTATATTCTTCAAACAAATTATAAAAATAACCTCTTAAACGAAATCAAAAATGATAAAGAAAAAAGAGCTATAAGAAAAGAAAATAAAAAATCTAAAAAGAATAATAATGAAATTAAGTCAAAAATAGACAAACATAATAATAAAAATTCAGAATAACAAAATGTAATATAGAGAATAATTATTATTATGAGAGGAAAGTTACTAGGTATAAAAAAATCAACTATATTAAAATTTAGCTGGATTCTAAATATAATATTATATTTTATTATTTTTACTTTGTCTTTAACAATTATAGATTATCCTAATTTGTGGTTTTATGCTTTTATAGGATTGTTAGGATTACAATTAATCATAAAAAGCCTTTTGTTAAAATTGGATAGTAGCTGTTATTTTGGTGTTATATTACTTACTCTTTCAATATTCCATGTATATTGTTTTTACTTAAATTTAACTTATTTATATCCAGTTTTTATAATTTTATCCTTTTGTTTTGGTTCTTTTTTTACCGCATATTTTTACAAACAAAATTTTCAATATTTTCTTGCTTTTTCGCTATTTGTCATATCTATTGCGACATTTCTTTTTATTGAAAAATTTGTTTCAATTATAATTTTTCTTGCAATTATTTGTATAATTGTGCTATCATTAATATTAGGTTTAATCTTTATAAAAGTATAATAAGGAGCAATTATGTTTTCTAACGAATTTAACGGTTATAACAAAAAAGAGGTTGAAAATTTTATTTCTTCATTTAAAGCTGAATATGAAAAAAAATTAATGGAAGAAAGATTAAAAGTCCTTGAAGCTGAAAGAAAAATGCTTGAAATGAAAAATAAATCGATAGACATTGATAGAAAACAAAATAAAATCATGGATGCACTTGCTTCATATAAAAAAATGCAGGCAGAGGGAAGTAGAAATATAGAGGTTTTGTTAGGACAACAATTAAAAGTGATTTATGTTCATCTCCAAAATTTGCTTGATAGTTTGGAAGATAAATATCCGGAAATTATTTATGACAAAAATTTTAAAACAATTACAAAGGATATGGAATCAATATTAGAAAAAACTCAATCAAGAAAAAATAATGAATTAATCGGTGCGGGAACAGAAAACGATTCTATGAGAATTCTTTTAAGTAAGATGCAAGAAAAGAAAGTTGATAAACCTAAAGAAGTACAAATAGAGAGAGTAAGTTTTGATAAAACTGAAAGAGGACCAAGTCAAATCAGACCTGTTTGTGATATGCAGCTAGATGAAGATGATGATTATACTAATTTAGTAGATAAGTTTTTAAATACTGCTCCTGAAGAAGAAATTAAAGAACATATACAAATACAATCTAGTGGATTTGATTTAAAAGAAGCAATTAATCCTAAGCAGGATTTAAGTGAAATTATGAAAGCTTTTGATTTTTATTCAGATAGTCAATCTGACGAAAACTAAAAAGGAGACTTAAATACTAGTCTCCTTTTTTTATTAAATTAAAAATTAAATAAGATTAAAATGTTGTAGCTCCGCCATCAACTTGTATAATTTGTCCTGTTATAAAAGATGAATCATTTGAAGATAGAAAAAATACTGCATTTGCTATATCATCAACGTTTCCAAGTCTTTTAAGGGGAGTGTTATTTTTAATATTTTCTTTTTCTTCATTTGTAAAATGATCAGTCATTTTTGTTTCAATAAAACCTGGAGCTATAGCATTAACTCTTATATTGAAAGGGGCACATTCTTGACTTAAAGCTTTTGTAAGACCATTTATCCCTGCTTTTGTTGCAGAATATGCACTTTCACAAGCACCTCCAAAAATACCATATATAGAAGAAATATTAATTATACTTCCATATTTTTTGTTTAAATAAAAACTAAAAGCTAATTTATTTGAATATATAGCTCCTTTTAAATTTACATCTACTATATTATTAATGTCATCTATGTTATAATCACAAAGAAGACTTTCTTTAATACTAATACCAGAAACAAAAACTACGCTTTCAATATAGTCGGAGCTACTAAAAGATTTTTCAAAAGCATTTTTCAATTCTTCATAATTTCTAACATCTGCTTTGTATAATTTCAAATCTATTTTTAAATTTTCGCATTGAATTATCAAATCTTCAACTTTATTGTTGTGATAAGTTCCTATAATATTATAACCATTTTTAGCAAATTTTAACGCAATTGCTTTACCAATATCACTAGATATACCAATTATAAATATAGATTTTTTCAAAACTTTCTCCTTTTTATTGTTAACTTATAATACAAAAAAAATACTTTTATGTCAAGAAATAAATTGATTAAGAAATTAAAAAAAAGATAGTTTAAAAACTATCTTTTTTCATTGGTGGGCAGGGATGGATTCGAACCATCGAAGACGAAGTCGACGGATTTACAGTCCGTTGCATTTGGCCGCTCTGCAACCTACC
>CASEOW010000023.1 GCA_949289785.1 uncultured Bacillota bacterium
TACTCAAGTGGTCGAAGAGGCGGCCCTGCTAAGGCTGTAGGTCGGGCAACCGGCGCGAGGGTTCAAATCCCTCTCTTCCCGCCAGAAAATTGTCGTTTAAATTCAAACGACAATTTTTTATTATAATGTTATTTTCAGTAATTAAGCAGTGCATTATATTTTGATTTATAAATGTAGTTATAAATCCTCAATTTGAGAATATTTTATAATATGATTTGTGTTGTTTTTATTGTACCTTTCAACAAAAAGTTTGACTGTTTCATTCCCATAAAGTGTAACACTTTGTGCTTCATTAGAAAATATGTTTGAAATGTTTGAATCTTCACTTATGTTGCCTTTAATAATAACTTTTTTTAAATTTACATCACCAAAAAACAAATTGTTCTCAAGTGAATGAATATTCTCGTTTATTACTACTGTTTCAAGATAATAGTTGCCTGCTAGACACCATGCAGGAAGTGTTGTAAGTGATTGTGGTAATGTTATTGATTTTAATGTTGGAGAGTTACTTATTGCTAGCACTCCCAAAGTCTCCACTCCTTCAGGAATTTTTATATTTACACAGCTTATTCCAGCAAAAGCGTGATTGCCTATTTCTTTTATGTTATTACCTTTATATTCAATACTTGTTATAAAAGGAGAATCAACACTAGTTGCAGATGGCCAAAACAAAAAATCTGGAATTCTGGTTACTTTATCACCAAATTCTACAATAATTCCATACCAAGCTTTACCAGTTTGATAAAATGTAAAGTTATTTCCATTATTAAAATTTACTTTATCGTAAATTAAATTTTGTAAATTGATGCTATTTATTTGTATTTTTTCAACATATTGTAAATTATAAAAAGAATATGTTCCTAATTTTGATATAGTTTCATCAATTATTATTTCGTTTACAAAATCAGAATATTTATTCCACTCAGGCAAGTTTTCCATTGAATAGTCTTGCATTTCTCCATTGCCATAAATTTTTAAAATTCCCGACTCTATATTTAAATTCCAAAAAACATCTTTACTGGTTCCTGAAATAGTTTTTTCTACAAAATTCGAACTATAATCAAATTTGTTATTTGGAAAGATTTTTAACATTTTTGATTTTGTATATGGTATAATTTTTTTATCTAATTCTTTATGATAAACATAACCTAAAGGTGTTTTTTCATCATTAAAAAAATAATTATTCGCAATATCTGGTAGAGATTGTTTATTACAAGCATATATAGAAAGCATTTGTTCAGATGATAAATAAAAAATATTATCTTTTATATTAAAGTTGCCTGTTATTATATTCTCGTATTCAGCATCATGAACCCATGTTTTTATGTGTGCAGACTGACTTTTATCTGGGCGAGTTTGTGAAACTCCATAACCAGAATATCTAAAAATATTATTTTTTATTTGAAATGAATGAATATATGAATTTTGTTTATCTTCTTGTGTAGATTTTGAAACATTCCAATATTCAATACTATAGTTGCACTTTTCTACAACATTATTCATAAACTCAGCATTTTCTATTATTGTGCTTGATGTATTAGCTGTGTATTGAAAAGTTATACCTGCATCATATACTTCATAAATATAATTATTTTCAACAATAAAACCTTCTTCTACTTGATATCCATTAGTTTCATTTACTTGTCCATAAATTTCTATTGCATTACCAAACCTTACATTATTTTGGTTTTGTCTTGAGCCACCAATATAACCAAATTCACAATTTGTTACTTTTAAATTAGCTACACTGCCTGTTCCTATTCCGTGATTTCCTGCAAATACAATTTTTAGATTGTCTACTACCAGGTTTGTCCTTCCATAAATTCCATTAACACCTATTGAAAATTCAATTTCATCAAATCTAGTTTGAGGATTGACTTTTGAAAATACATATACATACTCACCAGTATTTATACCACTACTTGCTTTTCCTGTATGATAAAATTCTAAATCATTTTTAAGAATTGTAGATAAAATCAAATTGCTTTCGTCGAAATTTTCATCAAAAGAAATTTTTTGTCCTATTTCATAAGAGTAATCACTCCAATCGTGTTTGTTTAAAAGTGTATTATCATTCTTAAAAAACCATATAGCACCAACATCTGCACTTATTTTTTCGCTGTATTTCCAAATATTAGGTTCTATCTGTGTCCAATAACCATCAATCACACCATTATATGGAGATATATTTATTTCGGGCTTTTGTTTTTTTTCATCGCCATAAGAACCTAGTAATATATTGTCTTTATTTATTGTTATATTTCCCCTAAAAACATCTCCTCTATTAAATAAAATGCAATCTCCGTTCTGTATAGTATTTGCAAACTCATTTTGCAATTTAGTTAGGGTTTTCCATGCTGTTTGTGGAGTTTTTCCATCAGCGTCGTCATCACCATCATTAGAAATATAATAAATATTACCAGTCACACTATTAATGTTTGTATTTAAAGTGTTTCTTATTTCATTTATTCTTAAAACAGTTTTATCTTGTATAGAAACTTGATTGTCTTGATTTTTGTTAATAATATAAAAAATTAGAAACGCAGAAGAAACTAATAAAACAAGTATAAATATATAGATAATTGATATTTTAATTGATTTTTTCATTTTACACCTTTGTATATAGTTTAGCATAATATTTTGAATAAAGTAAATAGTTTAAGTTGATTATTGTTTGAATAATAAAATTATAATTTAAGTTGTGAAAAGTTCTTAATATTTTTAGAAAATTATCAACGATTTATTTACAATATTGTTAAAAGATATTGTTTTTTATCTTGGTTTAATATATAATGTTTCTAGAGATACAAAAGATGATAGCATTATATATTTTTATACTTATGTAAGCTTATTTGCAGTAATATGGTGGAATTTTTTTGTGTTAGTTCAATAAAACTTGCAAAAAACAGCAATACCGATGATTATTATAGGTGCGACTATTGTTTCCGTATCAACAACTTGACCAGAACTTATTGTTATGATAACATGGCTAGTAGCGATAATTACAAATTGGCAGTTGGTAATTTTTAGATTAAATAAACAGCTAACATCGCTTAAATATCTGGATTATAAATTGCTATAATACTTATATTTGAAAAGATTGAACTTCTTAAAATATAAGAAAATTTTTTAAAAAAATTTAAAAAGCATATATTTACAAATTGTGGGAGTTTAAGAAAATGAATATTTTATGCTATGGTGATTCTAATACTTGGGGTTATATGCCCAATATAAATGGCTATTCTAAAAATGCTATTATGAAACAATACAATAAAGAAGATTGTTGGTGGTATGATTTAGCAAAAAATTATAATTTGTTTGTTAATGGTTTGTGTGGAAGGTGTATAGCGCACGAAAATAAATGGTTGGAAAATAGAAATGCTTCTAAGACTATTTTGGAAGATATAAAAAATTATAAATATATAGATGTAGTAATTTTACAATTAGGAACCAATGATTGCAAAAGTGAGTATGGTGATTCTGCAGATAAAATAGCATACAATCTTCAAATTTTAGCATCAATTATACAAAAAAATACTAATTCACGAATAATAATAATTAGTCCATCACAAATTGTAGAAAATAACGCAATAACAAAAAAATATTATCAAGGTGCTAGTGAAAAATGTATACAATTAGATAAATGCTTATATAAAATGTGTTTAAATAATAACTTTTTATTTGTTTCAGGACTAAATTTAAATTTAGGAGAAGATGGAGAACATTTAACTTTGTTAGGACATCAACAATTAAAAGAAAAAATAACAGAAAAAATTAATATGTTAGAAAAAGATAGTGAGAGAATTTTTTAATATTAATAGTTATTCAATATCATATTTGACATTAACTATAATTTTCATGTATTATATAAATAATAAAAAGGAGAATTTATGAAAAAACCTATTATTGGAGTCGTTTCTAAAAATCATACTGTAAAAGAATTCTACAATTGGTCATGGCAAAGAATAAGTGATAGTATAAGATATTCAATTAATAAAAATGGAGGTATAGCATTAGGTATATTACCTCAAACATTAAGAACTTCTTTTAATAAAGAAGACGAACATGAATATTTTAATTTAACTAATGAGGAAATAGTCGACATTTTAGTTTTATTAAATAAATGTGATGGAATTATTTTACAGGGTGGAATAAGTTCTCATAATTATGAAGAATTTATAGCTAAATATTGTTATGAAAATAATATACCTTTATTAGGAATATGTGCGGGACAAAATAATATAATAAGAGCTTTAGGAGGTAAAACTAAAAAAGTTGAAAATTTAGATGTCCATGATAGACCAGATTTAATATATGCTCATGAATGTATAATTACAGATAAAAGTAGTAAATTTTTTTCTATAGTAAATGAAGAAAAATTTAGTGTTAACAGTGTGCATAGTTATCAAGCAGATATAGTTCCAGAATGTTTATCTGTTGTTGCAGTTTCAAATGATAATCAAATAGAAGTTGTTGAAGCTAAAGATAAAACTTTCTACATTGGGGTTAAATATCATCCAGAGTTATTAGTAGATAAAGATGAAATACAAAATAATATATTCAAATCTTTAATTGACATTTGTAAAAATGTATGATAATTCTATTACGAGAGAATGTAATTGAGGTAACAAATGATTATTGGAGTTGATATTGATGATACACTAAGCCATTTTGTAGAGCCTAATATACAAACTGCGTTGAAATATATAAATGAAAATAATTTAAATTGTAAGATGATTAACAATAAGGCTTATTATTTTGCTGAAATGTTTGACTGGTCTAGAGAGGATTGTAACAAATTTTGGACACAGGAATCAGATAATATGATTGCTACAGCTCCAGTTAGAGAAAATGCTAGCGATGTAATAAAACGAATGAGAAATAATGGGCATAAAGTTATTATTATAACTGCAAGATCTAAAGAATTTCATACAAATCCATATCAAATTTCTGTGGATTGGTTAAAAAAGAACGATATTCCTTATGATGAATTGTTAATTGGATATAAAAACAAGGCAAATATCTGTTTAGAAAAAAAAGTAGATTTATTTATAGATGATAGTCCACAGGTTTTAAGGGAAATTAAAGAAAAAGGTATTGACACACTTTTAATGAAAAATTTTCATAATGATTTTGTTACAGATTTGCGACTGGTATCTAATTGGAGTGATATAGAAGATTACATAAAAAACAATTTTTAATATTAAAATAAAATTCATATAGATTTTATAAAATTTTTTATTACAATTTTATTAAATATTTGGAATTGACTATTTATTCAATATGTGTTGAAATGTTTAGGAGTTATAAATATAGTTATAATTAATAAAAACTAATATTTATTTAAAAATTATTATTCAAATTAGTATTTTTAAAATTTAGGAGAGTTTTGTGAAAAATATTAAATTAAAAAATCTAATAAATTTAGAAATCCAACAAGCAAAGAACAAATTGTAGAAATTTTAAGTAATATTGACGAAGATGATGTTAAAATGTTAGCGAGTTTTTATTTTCTTCCTAAAAATGTTAAAAAGGAATTTTATAGGCGTGCAGTTTTTGAAAATCCAAACTCTGCACCTATAATTAAAAGTATAGACAAAAAGTTTACCAGAGTTAAAAATGCTTATAATATTTCATCTTTGTTAACATTGCCATTCAAGGCAGGTTCAGCTATAATAGGTTTAACGACAGTCGGAGTATTACTTTTGCCGGCAATTGGTTTGGGATTAAGTTCTACAATTTTTGAAGAAAGTGACAGTACTTTTGGGAAAGTTATTGCTGGAATATTTACTGCAATATTTGGTTCTGTAATATTTGCTGTTGGGGTACCATGTGATATTGTTCAAGGGATAGTAGGGTTACCTGAAATTATTAAAAATAAAGCTTTTGGTTCTATAATAGAAAAACTAATTGTTAATGATTATATTTCTTTTAAAGCAATTAAAGATATGGCTCCTAAAAGTTCTCAATTTTTATCAAAAATTATTGATGAAACAACAAATATTTTTGTAAATGCCAATAGTGATGATGAAAATGAAATTAGTTTTTTATAAATAAAAATTTCTAACATGAATTTGTTAGAAATTTTTTGTAATATTCAACTAAGTTTAATAATTATTTTATATAAAAATAACTTTAAAAAATTATATAAAATATCGTTTTTAAATTTTAAAATAAATAACTATATTATTTATAAAATATTGAAATTGGATTTGAAATTATAATAAAACCTTTGCTTTTTACTAAAAGTTTTATTTTTTAAAATATTAAATCGTTGTCTGTTTCTATTTCACTTAATAAAGGCTCGATTTTTTCTACAACTTGTTTTTCTATTAATTTTATATCACCACTGCATTGAAAAGCAGCTGTTGCATTGTTACCACCACCATTAAAATCTTTAGCGACGCTTGCAATATCTACTTTTCCTTTATTTCTTAAACTGACATTTATTTTATTTGGTTCTGTTTCAATTAATATTGCACAGGCTTCAATCCCATTAATGTTTATACCATTATCTACTATGCCTAGTGTGTCTTCATATGTAGCGCCAGCTTTTTTATATGTTTCATAATCTATTTTCATAGTTAAAAACTGATTCTTATAAATTTTCATACTTTTAAATGCTTTTGTGGTTAAGATAGTTTTCGCCATTGAATTATTTTTGAAATAATGTAATCTTATAGCTTCGGAGTCAAATTTATATTTTAAAAGTTGAGAGACAGCGTTATGGGTAGATGATTTTACTGCCAAAGATGTAAAACAATTTGTATCGGTTATTATACCTTGATATAAATATTTTGCTATTCTATTTGTTAAATCTAAATTTAAGGTTTGACATAAGTAGTATATGTATTCGCATGTACTAGAAACATTTTTTGTTACAAAATTATATGTTCCAAATTTTTCATTAGTTTCATGATGATCAATATTTACAATATCTCCATTTACTATTTCGGCATATTTGCCAGTTCTAGAAATATTTGGACAATCTAAAACAAAAAATAAATCATATTTTAAAAATGGTGTGGGATTTATTGCTTCATTTCTAACTATAGGGTCGTACAAGTCGCCAATATTTCCGTCAACAAAAACATCTACTTGTTTAAAATCGAAATTATTTAGTATAATATTTTTCAATGCAATAGATGAACATAATGCGTCTGCATCTGGATTAATATGAGATAATATTGCAATTTTTTTAGAATTATTTATTTTTTCTAAAATTTCTTTCATTTTCACCTCACTTTCAAAAGTATAACATAATTGTAATTTTTTGTCAATAAAGGTATGAATTGATAGTATTGTAGGGTGAAGGAAGGCATAAAAGAACTGAAAATTTGTTGTTTTATTATAATCAACGGTTGATTTTAAATTAATTATATTGTATTATATAATTAAGGAGATGATTATGGAAAAACTAATTTCTATTTTAATTGGTAAAAATAATTTAGATGAAGCTGTTAAATTACAAAATAAAATTTTTCCTAGAGAAAATGGTTTGACTAATTTTTTAGAATCAATTGAACAAATTGATAAATGTAAAAACAATCAGGAATTATTAAGGCTGGCGTCTAAATATTATTTAGTAAATAATGGTTTAGAAAATATTGGAATTTGGGGAATTTATACAGTTAACAATAACCCTTTAGAAGCATGGCTAGGTTGGTTTGGTGTTTTGCCAGAGTACAGAAAAAATGGATATGGTGGTAAAATATTTGATATCTTCGAAAACTATGCAAAAGAAAATGGCTTTGAAACTATTAGATTGTATACTGATGAAGTGGACAATAATAAAGCTTGTAGATTATATGAATCAAAAGGCATGATTAAGGAAAAATATCAAAATCCTGATGATGTATCTCATGAAGTTGGGGACATTTTGATTTTTTCAAAATCTTTAACAGATAAAAAAGTTTCAAAATGGAACAATAAAAATATTAATTTAAAAGAACAAGAAGCAAAACAATCGAAAAACAATTAATTTTTTTTGTAATTTAAATTTATAAAAATCAACTTTAAGTTGGTTTTTATTTTTTTATAAAATCAACAAAAAAATTGACAAAAAGTTTTTAGAAAGGGTATAATGAAAGTGGATATACAGATAATAATTACTAAAGATTAATAGTAAGGAGAAGATTTATGAAAAAAGAAAATAATGTTTTTCCTAAAAAAGATGAAGTAGAAGAAGATATTAAAACGAGAAAAAAGATAAAAATATTGACAGGTATAATATCAGCAGGAGTTGCTTTAATAACAGCAATATTATTGCTAATTTTTTTGGTTCCAAGAGATGAAATGTATGAAATAACTTTGAATTCTAATTTAACTCAAGTAGAATTAGATGGAAATGGAAGTTATAAGGAAGGCCAAAAGGTAACAATAGTTGCAGAACAGATAGATGGATATAGATTTGTGGGTTGGGAATATAATGGGAAAATTATATCAACTGAAAAAGAATATACTTTTGAAATAGGTAAAAATACAGAGGGTGTATATTCAGCTAATTACGAAAAATTATATAAAATAAATAAAGAGACAACAGAATTCGGAACAATAATAATAGATAAAGACGAAGCAATAGAAGGCGAAGAAGTAGAAGTAAAAGTTACAGCTAATACAGGATATCAAATAAAAAGAATATATTACATAGAAAACAACCAATTAGACGAAATTGAAATATTAAATAACAAATTTTTAATGCCGGCTGGAGATGTAAAAGTATGTGTTGAATTTAACATAATAACCTATACAATAACAATACCAGAAGATGAAGCTTATGAAATAACAAAAGAAAGTAATACAGTGGAACATGGTTCAGAGTATAAGTTTAAA
>CASEOW010000024.1 GCA_949289785.1 uncultured Bacillota bacterium
TGCAAAATATTTTGTAAGACTATGTGTTAAATCTCTAACGCATATATCAGAGCAACACCCTGTGATTTCAATACTATCAAATTTATAATTTTTTATTATTTGTTTAAAATCTTCTGTATTGAAACCATTAGTCGTATTTTTATCAATTATTATCATATCATGTTTGAAAGGTAGTAACTCAGGGATTAACTCACTTTCACTTGAACCTTTTATACAATGTTTTGGATAAGCATTAAATTCTATATCATTTTCTTCGTGACAATCTCTAAATGCGATTACCATATCTCCTTTAGCTAGTGCAACTTCTATTTTTTTTACTATATTAGGTGTTATTCTATTAATGTTTTTATCTGCTAGATTTCCTTCATTAACAAAGCCATTTACCATATCTACAACTATTAAAAGATTTTTCATAAAAACACTCCTTTTGTTATTATTAATATGATAATAACATAAAAATTGTAACAAGTCAACAGTTTTTATATAATTTATTGACAAATTTTTATCGATATGTTATTATCACAATAAAAATATGTAGATTGGGAGGTTTTTATGGAAAAAGAAATAGAAAAAATTTTAAAATTTATTAAAGATTATGTTGGTTCTGCTCATTCTAAAGGTGTTATATTAGGAATGAGTGGTGGAAAAGATAGTTTAATTTGTGCTAAACTTTGCACTGAAGCTTTAGGAAAAGATAAAGTAGTTGGTATTATTATGCCAAATGGACAAATGAAGGATAAAAATATTGCGGTAGAAACTTGTAAATTTTTAGGCATAAAACATTTTAATCTTGATATTAATGATATATACAATAGATATATTCAATTAATAAAACCTGTTTTATCAAGTGAAAAAATAGATTTATCTACAGTTACAACTTTTAATCTTCCACCTAGACTTAGAATGGCTTGTCTTTATGCAATTGCTGGAAGTCTTAATTACTTAGTGGTTAACACTTCTAATCTTTCTGAAAAAGAGGTGGGGTATACTACAAAATGGGGTGATAATGTAGGAGATTTTGGTCCACTAGTTAATTATACAAAAACTGAAGTTGTGCAAATTGGATTAGCATTAGGGTTGCCTAAAGATTTAGTTTTAAAAGTTCCTGATGATGGTTTGTCAGGAAAAACTGATGAGGACAAACTTGGTTTTAGTTATGAAGAATTAGATAATTTTATTAGGAATGGGAAAAAAGGTGATAAATTTGATAAAATTTCTAAAATGCATTCAACTTCTGAACATAAAAGAATTGGTGTTGTAACATTCTCAAATGACAAAAAAAATTATTTTGAGCTAAAAAGAAAAAAAGTTAATGAAGAACGAAAAAATTAATCATACTAAAATTAAAATCTTTTAAGCAATAAAAAGTAATTTATTATAAATATTTTAGTAATAATTTTATTGTATTTATTTGCATTAATTTGAAATTTTTGAGATAATAAAAAAAAGGAGGATTTATGCAATTATCAAATAGTGAGCAAGAATTTTTAGAACTTTATAGTGATAGTGAATATGAAAAACCTTCAGTTACAGTTGATGCTGTTTTGTTTAGATTAAAAGATATAGATACAGGTAATTATAGAAAACTTCCTCAAAAAAAGTTGCAAGTCTTTTTAGTTAAAAGAAAATTTCCGCCTTTTAAAAATCAATATGCTGTAGTTGGAACTTTTATAGATTTAAAAAATGACATTGAAACAAGTTTAAAGCTTTGCGTTAAAAATAAAGTAAATGCACAAAATTATTATTATGAACAACTCTATACATTTGGTGAAAAACAAAGAGACCCTAGAACAAGAGTAATTTCTATAAGTTATATGCTTTTGTTTAATCAAAAAGAAAATTTAGAGAATGGGGAATGGTTTAATATTGACTTGCGTGAAGATAATCATCAACTTACAGAAAATGATGCAGGTTATGTTTTTACAAAAGATATACATTTAACATTGACAGGGGAAACGGAAAAATTAGAAAATCATTTAAAAATTACTATTGAAAAAACTAATTCAAACACGAACAAAAAAATTGAAATAGTTTCTTCTAATATTGCTTTTGACCATATAAATATTATTTATCATGCTTTAGATAGACTTAAAAATAAACTTGAATACACTGATATTATTTTTGGACTTTTAAATGAAAAGTTTACTTTAACAGAGTTAAAATATAGTTATGAAGAAATACTTGGCGAAAAGTTGTTAGATGCTAACTTTAGAAGAAAAACAGCACATTTGGTTTTACCATTAAATGAATTTACTAAAGAAGCAGGACATAGACCTTCACAATTATTTAAGGCAAATTATAATCTTAAAAACAAAGATATAGATTAATTTTAGTTGTGATTGTTTTATTTTTTATTCAACTATTAAGGAGGATATTTTCATGAAAGGAATTGTTATATATTATTCTTATAGTGGCAATACTTCTAAAGTTGCTTCTTTTATATCAAACTATCTAGGTGTTGAAAGTATTGAAATTAAAACTAAGGAAAATATTTTTTCTGATGAAAATATTATCAAGCAAAGTCAAAAGTTGATTAAAAATGGTTTTGAACCTCAGCTTGAAAAAAATTCTTACAATTTAAGTGACTATGATTTTATAGTTTTAGGTTGTCCTGTATGGTGGTTTACATGCGCTCCTGCAATAGTTTCATTTTTAAAAAATAATGATTTTACAAATAAAATAATATATCCTTTTTCAACCACTGGGTCTTGGAAAGGACATATATTTCAGGATATTGAAAAATATGCTTTAAACTCAATTGTTAAAAAAGGATTATATTTAAATTTTTCAAATGGTGAGTTTATGGGCTCAAAACAAGAAGTACAAGATTGGCTTGATAAAATAAAACTTGATATGAAAATATTTTAATAATATTAAGATAATGTTCAAAGAATGATTTAATTTATATAAATCATTCTTTTATTAAATTATTAGTATGACAAAAATCGTTGTTATTTTTTGCATAAATATTTATTTTATTTGACATAATTATTTTGCAATTCTATACTAATTTTAAAGGAGGGAAAGTTGGAAAATATAGGTGTAAATAATAAAAAAGAAGCAAAAAGTTTTAGTTATGTAAAAAAGAATTTTTATGAAGCTATAGATGATAAGGTTTCAAATTTAGTTGATAATTTTTCTAAGGAATATATTAATTTTATAAACGATTGTAAAACTGAGAGAGAAGTTAACTCCTTTTTATTGAAACAAGCTTTAAGTTGTGGTTATAAAGAATATAATTTTGGTGATGATATTAAAGTTAATGATAAAAAAGTTTTTAATGTTAGAAATAAAGGTCTTGTTCTTTTTAAAATAGGTTCTGAAGATATAGAAAAAAATGGTATAAGAATTGTTGTTGCTCATATTGATAGTCCGAGAATTGATATTAAGCAAGTTCCTTTATATGAAAGTGACGGATTATGTTTTTTTAAAACTCATTATTATGGGGGAATTAAAAAATATCAATGGACTGCTATTCCACTTGCATTACATGGAGTTGTTGTAAAAAAAGACGGAAGTAAGGTTGATATTTCTATAGGTGAAAAAGAAGATGAACCAGTTTTCTATATTAATGACCTTTTGCCTCACCTTGGAACTGCTCAAATGGAACAAAAGGCAAAATCTGTTATTAGTGGTGAACAATTAAACATTGTTGTTGGGGGAAAACCTAGTTATAAGGATAATGATAAAGAGAAAATCAAAAGTAATATCTTGAAAATATTAAATGAAAAATATGGAATGATTGAAGAAGATTTTTTAAGTAGCGAATTGTCTGCTGTTCCAGCATTTAAAGCAAGAAATGTTGGTTTTGATTATTCTTTAATTGGTGGATATGGTCATGATGATAGAGTTTGCGCATATCCTGCTTTCAAAAGTATTTTAGATACAGAGTCCGAACATACTGTAATTTGTATGTTAGTTGATAAAGAAGAAATCGGCAGTGAAGGTAATACCGGAATGAAAAGCAAAGTATATGAAGATTTATTAGAAGAAATATGTTTATCCTTAAATAAAAATATTAGAAAGGTTAGAGCAAACTCAATGTGTATTTCAGCAGATGTTACTGCTGCTTTTGATGCCAATTTCCCTGATGTTTATGAAAAGACTAATGCTGCAATGCTTTCTTGTGGAACTTGTATGAATAAATTTACAGGGGCACGCGGGAAAAGTGATTCTAGTGATGCATCTGCAGAACTTGTTGCTAAAATAAGACAAATATTTGAAAAATATAATGTAGTTTGGCAAACTGCTGAATTAGGAAAAGTAGATTTAGGTGGTGGCGGTACAGTCGCTAAATATATCGCTAATTTAAATATTGATACCATAGATATTGGAGTTCCTGTAATCTCTATGCACGCACCTTATGAACTTATTTCTAAAGCTGATTTATATAGCACTTATCAAGCTTTTTGTGCTTTTTTTAAATAAAAATTAATGTCGAAATTATTAATTTCGACATTTTTTGTTAATATTTAATAATTTTTAATAATCTTTAAAATATTTGACAAAATAACTTTATAAATAGTATACTTTTTTAAATCAAAATACGGGTAATTTAAAGTAACTAATTAAAGTTCGGAGGTGAAGTATGGAAAAAGAAGAAAATCAAATCGCCGAGCAAAAGAAGTCTAGTAATAAAAAGAAAGTATTACTTATAATTATACCTTTGCTTCTTTTGCTAATTATTACTCTTGCTGTAGTTTTGCCAATAATTTTAAGTAAACCAAAAGATAAAAAAATTGTTGATTTGTATTTGGAATCAACAAATGTTTTTATGGTTGGCGAAGATTTGTCAAACAAGGTAGTTATAGTTTCATATATTGATGAATCAAAAGAAAAAATATCTTTTGATAAATTGTCTATTTCAAAAGAAGATATTAGTAAACTTTCTAATATTGGTGAATGGACTATTACTATTACATATAAGGAATTTACAAAAGATATAGAAATTATTATAATTGCTAACGATTTTTCTAATGAAGATAAATTAGAAATGCAAATTGATAATCAATTTTTTGGTTATGACGGAGAGCCTAAATTTGTTCAGATAAACAATTTACCTGAAGGTGCTTCTGTTTTTTATAGTGTAAACAATCAGGACAACTTTCAATCTGCTTATCAAGTTTCAGAGATAGGACTATATACTATTTTTGTTAAAGTTAGTAAAGAAAATTATAATGACTACATCTTTTCATTTAAAATAGAAATTCTTGACACATCTATTATTATAGAAGATTTTGAAAATCTAGATAATAAATTTACTACTTCTGTTTCTGCGGATAAAGATAATTTTGATATTAAAGATTTAGTAAAATTAAACAATTTAGAAGCTAAATATAAGATTTATTCTGATGAAAAATTAGAAAATGAAGTGATAGGTGCACTACCTTTAAATGAAGGTGTAAATATTTTCTATTTAAAAGTATATTTTGAAAATAATGATATTAACAAAATATATTTAATAGAAATTTATAAAAATAAAACTTTTACAATTAATTTTTATATTGGGGAAAATTTAATAAATTCTCAAAATTTAGAAGAAGGAAATATAGTCCAAAAACCTGAGTATACTAAAGAAGGATATGTTATTAGTGGTTGGAAAATATTGGATGATGAGTTATCTTTTCCATTTGAACCTTCTAGTGATGTAAATATATATGCCATATATTCATTTGTTGAGTATGATTTAATATACAATTTGGATAATGGACAAATTTCAGGACAAAAAGAAAGTTATACAATAGAAGATGAAACATTTACTTTACCAATACCAACAAAAGATGGATATGAATTCTTAGGTTGGACATGGGACGGACAAGAAGAGCCACAAAAAGAAGTGACAATACAAAAAGGTTCAACAGGCAATAAAGAATTTACTGCTAATTGGAAAGAATTAACTTACAAAATAACAAAAGCTGATGTTATAAATGGTAGATTTGAAGTTATAGAAGAAGCAACTTATAATACTGAAGTAACATTAAATATTTTTCCAGATGAAGGATTTAAAGTTGTTAGAACTTATTATATAAAAGATGGAGAGGAAGAAGAAATAACTATTTTAGCAAATAAATTTAATATGCCTGCAGATGATATAACTGTTTATGTAATTTTTGCTAAAGTTGATTATACTTTGAGCAATGCTGAAACAATTAATGGAACATTCTCTTTATCAGCTATGGGCGCCAATTTGGGTGACGAAATTACTTTAACAATTAATCCTAACAAAGGGTATGAATTTGATAGAGCCTACTATAAAATTGAAAATACAGGCGATGAGGTTGAAATAATTGCTAATAGATTTAATATGCCTGCTGGGAATGTAACAGTATATGTTGAATTTAAAATAATAGAATATACTATCACTTTAAATTTAAATGATGGTCAATCTTCAGATGGAACATCTATAAAATATAATGTAGAAAGTGATGATATTACTTTAGCTATACCAACAAAAGAGGGATATGAATTCTTAGGCTGGACATGGGATAGTCAAGAAGAGCCACAAAAAGAAGTCACAATAGAAAAAGGTTCAACAGGTAATAAAGAATTTACTGCCAACTGGAAAATTAAAGAATACACAATAACAATATCAGAAGATGAAGCTTATGAAATAACAAAAGAAAGTGATACAGTAGAACATGGATCAGATTATAGATTTAAGATAACATTAAATGAAGGATACACACAAAGCGAATTAGTAGTTAAAAATGGAGAAGAAGTATTATCATTAGGTGATGACGGATATTATGAAATCACTAATGTAACAGATAATATCACAGTAACAATAGAAGGTGTAAAGAAAAATACTTATACAATAACAATACCAGAAGATGAAGTTTATGAAATAACAAAAGAAAGTGATACAGTGGAACATGGTTCAGAGTATAAGTTTAAAATAACATTAAATGAAGAATATACACAAAGTGAATTAGTAGTTAAAAATGGTGTCAATGTTTTGACAGCAGATGAAGATGGATATTATACATTGTCAAATGTTAGGGATAATATCACAGTAACAATAGAAGGTGTAAAGAAAAATACTTATACAATAACAATACCAGAAGATGAAGCTTATGAAATAACAAAAGAAAGTAATACAGTGGAACATGGTTCAGAGTATAAGTTTAAA
>CASEOW010000025.1 GCA_949289785.1 uncultured Bacillota bacterium
AATAAATATTAAAAATTTGTTGAAAAAAAAACAAAAATATGCTAACATAACAATGTTTAAAAAATATATAATATAATCGTATAAATAAATATTATATGCAGGTGTGGCGAAATGGCAGACGCAAGGGACTCAAAATCCCTCGAAGGCGACTTCATGTGGGTTCGACTCCCACCACCTGCACCAAAAAATTTATAGATGCTTAAAAAGTTAAAAATTTTTACTATATGTTATATAATTAATTATCAAAATAAGGAGGAGAATTATATGATAACTCTCTATGAATATTTAAAAAAGAATAAAAATGTTCAATTTAATATTAAAGAAGTAAAAAATTTTAAAATAAAGGGAACTATAAACTATAATGCAAAAATTGAAAGTGAACCTTTAGTAGTTTCTAAAAAAGAAAGTGAAATGCTTGTTAAAATTGAACATTATTTAAATATTTTCCCACAAGTTTCTGATAAAATGTTCAATGAAATGTTACAAGATAAACATCTTGTAAATTATAAAAAGCTTCTGGAATTATATTGCCCCACCGATGGAGGAATAGCCAGCGATTTTCGCAATCATGGATGGTTAGCTGTAGCAAAATACATCGCATTTAAAAAAAATCTAAACGCAAAATTAGAAAAATTCAATATTGAAGCAAGAGAAAATTTCTAATATAAATTAATATTTTTAAAATTATACAAAATAAATTTTATTAAATAAAAAAAAGAAAGTGAAATAGAAAAACCTAAATTTATAATTCTTATAGCAAAAAAACAAATATGACTACTTATTATTCTCAATGGCAAAAAAATTATGTCGATAAAAAACAATTTTTATCTAAAGATCAATTAGTAAATGTTTTAAAAAATCATCACTTTATAATTAAAAAGACAAAATCTTATAGAGAAAGACTATATATAGACTATGAAAGAACAAAAAAGAATAAATCACTTAAGCCTAATTATTTGACTGAAGTCATAGCCATAAAGTAAAAACTTATAAAAAAATTTGTTTAAATATATTAAAAAAACATAAAAATAAATACAATTTTTTATATATAAATATTTTTTATCTAGTTAAATTTTGATTTATAAATAAAAAAATAAAAGAACAATTTACATATTTGTTCTTTTATTTTTTTATTTTTAGTAATATTCTAGTTTTCATCAGCCAAAATAGTGATTATTTTAGCAAAAGAATCAGTGTGATATTTTATAGAAATTTCTTCCATTGATTTCAAAAGTGTTTTTTTTGTATCTTCTTTGTATTGTTCAAAACTAGCGATAGCATATACGCTAAGTGGAGCACCACATTCAACACAAAAATTTTTATTTAATTGTCCGTCTTTTGAAACTATATTATGACAATTTGCACATTTTAATAAAAAGCCTTCTTGTTCAATTCCATATTTCATTTTTCACCCCACTCAAAAATTTCATCTAATTGTTCACCTATAATTTTTACTAATTTATCATTTTCACGGGCAATTTTAGTTTGGTCAAATTTATTTAATGTCTTTACTGCGCTTGTTTTAATTTTTTCTTTAATTATTTTATCAAATTGATTATTTCTATTTTGATTTTTTACACTTTCATAATTATATTTTTCTATAACCAATCTTTTTGACTCTGGATTCATATAATTTATACTATCTTTAGGCAAAAGTGTTCTAAAAATAGGTTCAACCTCTATTATTTTATAAATTAAATTAGTAGGGACTTTTCCATTAGTTAGATATTTACTATAAGAAAAACTTCCACTATCAATTATAAGAACATCTTTTGTTTTTTTCTCACCAGAAGAATTAAAATAGCTCATTCTAATTTGAGTATTAAACTCTTGTAAGTCTGTTCCAGATTTTGTAACATAATTATTTAAAATAACTACATCTGGAGGTTCACCCATACTATTCAACCTAGATGGAAGTTCTCTCATAAATTTCGATAAAGATGTACAATAACAACTAGCAATAGTCTTATTTTCTCCTTTAGCATCAACAATTTTAAAAGTAGATAAAGAATTAATTATAGAATTTACTTTTATAGATTTATTAGGAATATTTAGCATTTTGCACATAATATTACCGATTAAATTCTCATTAGGCATACGCAAATCAATTTCAGATAGAGGATATTGTTTGTCAATAATTTTTTTATCTTCAATATTAGAAATATCTAATACTTTATGTTCTTTTCTTAGTTTCTCTAATAAATAATCTTTTACTTTTTTTTGAAATATTGCAGTAGATTTAGGAATTTGTTCATCTTTAAATATTTGATAACATAATTCAGGTTTTTGCGAAATCATTTTTATAAAATTGTCATAACTTTTATCTAAAACTTTTTGATTGGCTTGATTTACAGCATCATTTTGAATAGCAAGTTGAGCCTCATGCATCTTTTGTTTGTCGTAAGGAGCATATGCCAATTTTTCATCTAATTGTAAAATCTGAGATGCATAATTAGCTAATTCTTTAAGTTTGCCTTTGCCATTTTCAATTCTACCATTTCCTTTATCTCTTTCTACTTTCATTATGCTTTCTTCCATTTTGCCATTATTAATTGCGCAAATTTTATTAGAAACAGGAGATAAAATTTCACATAAATCTTGTAACGAAGCCATTATATCAGAACAATAGTCTTTTTTCTCTATATATCCCTTATTATAATCATAAATTAAATCACCATTTAATACTATAGAAATATTTGGAATATCCTTTATAACTGATACAATGTAAGATAAATCTTTTTTTATTTTCTTTCTAATATCTTGAGATGTATCAGGTGAATACATATCACTTATCCCACTTAAACTAATAAGGTATTGTCCACTTTGAGGTTTTTGAAAATCAAAATTTTTAGATACAAATTGTTCATATAATTTTAAATAAGCATCTTTAATGTCTTGTTTAGTATTAAATTTTTTTGATTCTAAACGATTTAAACTATTTTGCAAAGAATCCAGTGAGTTTAAATCATTTTTTTTCACGATATTCAATACATTTTCTAAATCAATGCATTTTTTATATTCTCCACTTTTACCTTTGACAACACTACAATGCAAAACAGTCCCATCAAATGGCGTTAAAGGTGGAAAATTTGCTTTATCTGCATAATCACTTGTTTCTAAAATTGAACCAGGATTATATGCTGTAATTTGTCTTTCTTGCCAAGTTCCATTTGCAATTCGTTTTAAAACAGTTGTAGAAGCACTACCCATTTTGTGAGTATGACCAAAAATAATGGCATCAACATTTTTACTACAAGCCGTAGACAATGCACTTTTCAATGCATTTATAATATTACTAGACATTCCTTCACCATGAACAATCAAAAAATTGAAAGGAATATCTTTGCCATTAATTTTTGTGTTTTGTGTAATTAGTTGAATGTTTTTAGCGTAAATGCTATCAACTCCGGCAATTTTACAAGCTAAATGACCTAAAAGAAGACTTGTTCCTTCTGTAATCCATTGGTCGTGATTTCCCTCAACATAACCAATAAACATACCAGGATATTTTTTCATTATATCTGCAATTGATATAACATCATTAGTTAAATTTATAGATTCTCTTAAAGAATTATCATGACCTTTAAAATGATTTGAGCCATTACTTATATCACCCGTGACAACACATTTACCACCAATTGTATTTAATTGTTTTAAATAATTTTCAAACAAATATAATTTTGAATGAGCGTCAGAAATAATTCCTAAATAGAAATCTGCTCCATCTATTTTACCTTCTACTTTATTTATCTTAGTAGAATTATTAGTTTGATTTTTAATTATATCACTTAGTATACTTGCTAATTGATCTTTAATTTCTTTAGAATTAGCCACGCCAGAAGTATAAAGACTATCTATGTTATAACCATATTCTTTCAATAATTGTCTTAATAATTTTTCTTCTTTATCCATAAATTTAATCCTTTTGTAAATTCAATTTTATTATAACATCAACTATAAAATAAGTCAACCCAAAAATATAAATGCATATCTTAGATTAATATTATATCTTTTAGTTTAATAAGGAAAATGATTTTAAAAATATTGATAAAACTATAAATTTATAAAAAATTCACATTAAATTAAAATCTTCATAAGTAAAATCAGCATTATTTACAACTTGTCCTTTAGCACCAATCTCAAGAGCTGGCAATATGTCATCATTATAACTGTTCCCTATCACAAATAATTCATTAGGTAATATTTTTTCTTTATTTAATATTTCTTTATATAAATATTGTTTAGATTCTCTCCCAAAAATAAAAGGATTGGTTATGATTTCTTTGAAACAAGATAAATTAATACCTAGTTTTTCGATATTGTTAAAAACTGCTTTTCTTGTAGAGTTAGAAACAACATATAAAACATGATTTTTCGCAAATTTATTTAATTCTTCATTAGAAACCACTTTTTCGACATGTAAAGTTTCATCTTGTCTATCTTGAGCATCTTTATATTTAAACCAATCTTGTTCATTTAGCCCAAATTCTCTTATAAAAGCAATTATATTTTTGTCTGAAAATTTTTCCTTGCTTACAAAATTTTGAATTTTGTTAAATTCATTTTGAGAATGAAATTTTAAAATATCCCATATAGCATTTTTACAAAAATTTATCCATGGTTTATAATCTATACCTGAATATAAAGTATCATCAAAATCAAAAGCAACTACTTTTATCATTGATTAAATTCCTTTTACTAAAAAATAGATATCTTGATAATAATTTACTAATTATGACATTATAATCTGTCGCTTATAGTAATTTTTTTATATTTTTTAAAACAATATTCCACATTTTCTTCAAACTATCATAAGATAAAATTTTTTCAACTTCATCAATTTTTATCCAATATGTATTATGAGTATCTGTTGATTGATTATCACTTTTGCCATTATCAAAAGCAAAAAACATATAACAAACACAATACTCGCCTTTAGGAGTAAAATATTTTTCTATATAAGGTTTTAAATCTTTTATAATAGCTACTTTTCTTTTAGTTTCTTCTTCAGTTTCTCTAATAGCACATTCTTCAATAGTTTCACCTTTTTCTAAATGTCCTTTAGGAAATGAATAATCATTTTGTTTTTTTCTATAAACAATAGCTATAGATTTAGTAATTTTATTTATTAAAAAACATCCTGCTTTTATGGTTTCCATAATTACCTATTTAACCTATCTAAAATTATTTTTTAAACTATAATGTTAAAAAAAAAATTTAGTTATTTACTTGTTATTTATTTGATATTGATAACTTGACTTACACATTTGCTCTAGATTTCTTTCTGCCTTAAATCCTAATTCTTTTTCTGCCTTTTCAGATGAAGCATAGCAAATTGCAATATCTCCTGGTCTACGCTTCGTAAATTTATATTTAACTAAATTTCCGTTAACTTTATTAAAAGTATTGACTATATCAAGCACACTATAACCTATTCCAGTGCCTAAATTATAGATACCCATTCCAAAATTTTTATTTTGCAAGAGTTTGTTAAGTGCTTTAATATGTCCGATGGCTAAATCTACAACATGGATGTAATCTCTAACACCTGTTCCATCTTTAGTTTCATAATCATTTCCAAAAATATTAAGATATTCAAGTTCCCCAACAGCTACTTTGCAAATATAAGGCATAAGATTATTAGGAATACCATTTGGGTCTTCCCCTAATAAACCACTATTATGCGCTCCAATAGGATTAAAATATCTAAGTAAAATAGCACTAAAATTAGGATTAGCTTTTTGATAATCTATTAAAACATTTTCATTAAATAATTTCGTTCTACCATAAGGATTAGAAGCACCTAAAGGATAATTTTCAAATAATGGCATTTTTTCTGATACAGCGTAAACAGTTGCTGAAGAACTAAAAATAAAATTATTGCATTTAAATTTTTCCATAACTTCAAGAAGATTAAAAGTTGAAATCATGTTATTTTGATAATATTTTAATGGTTCTTTAACAGATTCTCCTACTGCTTTATATCCAGCAAAATGAATAACAGCGAATATATCAGGATTTTCTTCAAAAATTTTATATAATTTTTCTTTATCACAGATATCATTCTGATAAAATTTAGGTCTTACACCTGTAATTTTTTCAATATTATCAAGAACTTTTATTTTTGAATTGCTTAAATCATCAACAATGATAGCTTCATAGCCTTGATTAATTACTTCTACAGCGGTATGTGAGCCAATATATCCAAGCCCACCAGTCAATAAAATTTTCATAACAACTCCTTAATTAATAATAACAAAAAAATATAAACATTAAAAACGATATTTTAAAATATAATTAATCTTTTAATTTTTGTTCAAAATATCTAATTAGAAATTTTTTTGCTTGCTCAGTATTTACATAAGCAAGCCATTTAAGTTGTGCATTGTTAACAATATTACCATTATTATATCTATCTACTATAATTTCAATTTTATCACCTTCATGCAATTTTGTATAAGGTGGAAAAAATGTTTTACTATCGTTAATTAAAGCATATTTAAAACCAAATCCTAAATCTCTATGAATTTTAAAAGCAAAATCTAATGCAGTGCTATCTTTAGATACATATTTAATTTCTCCAGAACGAGTCTTGACTTTCATTAATTCAACATCAAGTTGATTAATATTTTCTTCATCTATTAAATCTAGGTTTTGACCATCTAGAGTTCCAACTTTTTGCACCAAGTAATCATTTTCAGACATTACATAGAGATTATATTTGTTTTTAAATTTATCTTCAATTTGAAAATAAGCTTTGTTAGTAAAACCACCAATGCTAGCATCTATAATTTTTAAATCTGTCTTATTAAAGATAACCTTAAGAACTTCACTTGTTGCCTGTTTATGAGAAATTTTATTGTAAGTTAAATAAATATTATAATTACTAACTTTCATTATTTGACCTTGTGAAATTTTGCTTAGTTCAAGGTTTTTATATATTTTTGACAAATCTTCAAAAATTTTATATTCAAGAATATTTTTAATTCTTATTCTTTTTATATGTGTGTTAGAAAATAATTCTTTTAATTTAATTTCTAAATTAAAAATATTTTTTTGATTTGATTTATGATAAAAATCGTATTGAGATAAAAATTCATTACTTTTATTTTGGTTAACAATTTTGAAACATTCATTTTTTATTTCACGATAAAAATACTCACTAGATAAAGCCTTTGCTATTGGCAAAACCCATTTTTCAGTTTCCCTAACCTTTTCTAATTGTTTGTTATAATTAAAAACACTTATAGTTGAAAGATTATGTAGTCTATCAGCAAATTTAATTGCGAAACCACAAGGATTATTTTTGCCTAAACTTATAAGTTTTTTAAAAGTTTGTTCTTCTAAAGAAGACTTAAGAAAATTAGGATCTTCAAAAATGTTAGCCTTATCAAAAACATATTTAGTTTTATCAATAGCGCTTACACAATCTACCAAATCAAAAATTTTATCACCAAAATCTTCGCGAAGTTGGTTTTCGCTATATTCACAATCTTCAATAGTATCATGCAATAAAGCTCCACAAATCACATCTTCATCGAAATCTAATTTAGCTAAAATTAAAGCAACTTCTAATGGATGTAATATATAAGGTTGTCCACCCTGACGACGCTGATTTCTATGCAAAAATTTTGCTGTGTTGAAAGCCTTTTCAATTTTTTCAAGAGGTAAACGATTTTCTTTAGCAATATTACAGAGAAGTTGAAATTTTTTATCTATTTCATTAATATCAGACATCAATTCCCTCCTTAATTAATCTATATATATCATCATCTTCTTTATTAGTAACTTTAGCAAATCTAAAAGCATTAGCTTCAAGAATTTCATTAAAATGATATTCAAGTTTATTTCTTATAATAGCTTGCTTTTGATTATCAGTAAGTTCAATTGATATTTCATTATTTTCGACATAAAGTCTTTTTAATAAATCAATAATTTCCTTAATACTATCTTCAAGATCTACAGTATAATTGCTAAAATTTAAAGTCTGATAAAGTTCGCCATCAGGAATATCAAGCAATTTTTTTGAAATAATAATAAATTGTATGCAAGGATTATGCTCCCTACCTCTTGCTATTGAATTAACTGTTCCAACACCACCGATATAATTAGATTTAGTTGGAGGATTATTTAAAATTATATAAGTCTGGTCACTATTATCTATATTTTGCAACTCAAAAAAAATACTTTGTTCATTAAACGAAATTTTGCCTTCATACTTACTCCCACATTCATTATAAACATTTTCTATATCAGTTGCAGAACTAGAATTATTACAAGCTTTTAAAATCTTTGTAGCTAAAGTTCTATTTTTCATAAAGGTAGCTAAAACTTTTACATCTTGATCAAATTCTTTTTCTTTAAAAACGCTAATAACGCCACAATTAAGAGTATTTTTTAAATTGGAGTGTATTTCTCCTTTATAAGAATCATTATTGTAATAATATACAATAAAATTGCCTATATATTTGTTAAAATCTGCCTTTTTCTCAAGTTCATATTCAGAAAACAAAAAATCATCTACATTTATACCAAAAGCATCTTTAAGTGCAATTAAAAACTGTATTGAAGGCTCACTAGATTTTGTTATGTAATTATTTATACTAGATTGAGAAAATCCTGTTTTTTCTGCTATATATTTTTGTGTGTATTCATTAGTAAGTCTTTTAAGATTTTTTTGAAAACAATTTTCCATAATATTTCTCCTTATAAAAAGGATAAACAATTATTAACATTTTGTCAATAAAAAAATTCATTATAATAAAAAAAATTATCAGTTTTATAACTTTTTATATTTAATATAATAAATCATAATCATTATAATAAAAAAACAAGGAGCAAAATTTACCTCTTGTTTTTAATCTACAATAAATCTTTCATTATTTAGAATTTCATCAACTTCTTCATCAATAGTCTTATTAGTATTCAAAATAAATTTTCTATCAAAGTTTTTGTTAATGAAATTATTTAATAAAATTAAACATCTTTCGCCCATCTGACAGTCTTCATCTCGCAATTTATCTCTAGCAATCAATGTATTTTCATCACACAATAAACATACAAACTTTATTGTTACATTTTTAAAGTTTTCTTTAACTCTTTTTAAATCTTCCATAGATAAAATATAGTTAAAAACTACATCATAACCATATTTTAAAGAATTTTTCATTAAATCTAAACAATTATCCCAAAAATAATCTAAATGGTTACCTTCTTTCCAAGCACACTCATAACTTCCTACAACTAAATGATAAATATCATCACCTTCAATAAGAACACTCTTTGATAATCTTTCAGCTATATTTTTAGAAATTGTGCTTTTCCCCACTCCAGCTGGTCCTGTAATTAAATATAATGTCATATTTTACATTCCTTTAGATAATTCAATTAATTTTTCTAAACGTTTTTTACATTTTTCATAACCTAAATATTTTGAAATTTCAAATATATCAGGAGAATCTTTTTTGCCAGTTAAAGCAAACCTAATAAATGTTGCAACATCTACAATTGAACCATTATAATTATCTGGATTATTTTTATAATCTTTTGGTTTTAGAGCATAATTGTACTTTTCTGCTATAGTCTTTACTCCATCAAACCATTCATTTTGCATACAATCTAAATTAAATTTTTCACTATATTCTCTTAATATATCAACAAAATATGGTTTTGAAATTAAATCACTATCTATAGCAATATTGTTTATAAAGTTTTCATCATACAAATAATTAAATAATCCTTTAACTTCAGCCCACATTGCTACATCCATACGATTTTTATGCCATATAGAAATTGAGCTTAAAAATTTATTTTCATTTTTTAAAATAAAGTTATACATTTCTTCATCATATTTACTTGCCCAATTTTTATATTCTTCAAAAACATTTTCTTCAGACATATTTTTAATTATTCTTTTAGAAATATTATTTAATTTCATAATATCAAATAATGCACCTGATTTATTCATATCATCAAGTTTAATATCAAATTCTTTATATGAAACAAGTGGATTTTTTTCTCTCCAAAGTTCAAATTTAGAATTTATTAAATTTATAAGATATTCTTTTACAGCAACTACTGGATAGCCCTGTTCAATGTAATATCCAGCCCTTGCTTCAGGGTCTTTTCTTTTTGATAATTTTCTTTTGGATTGATCTTCCATTTTCATAATTGGACAAATATGGGCATATTTTGGCGCCTGCCAATTCAACATTTTAAACATTTGAATATGCAGTGGTAAAGAAGGCAACCACTCATCTGCTCTGATAACATGAGTTGTTCCCATAAGATGATCATCAATGACATGTGCAAAGTGATATGTTGGAAGTCCATCACCTTTGATTATTACTATATCAATATAATTATCTTCGGTTTCAATTTTACCACGAACAATATCTTCTACAACCACTCTTTGACTACCGGTAACAGGAGATTTCATTCTAATAACAAAACTTTCCCCATTACGAATTTTTTCTATTGCCTTTTCTACTGGATAATCTCTATACTTTGCATATTTGCCAGCGTATCCAATAATACTACTTCCACTTTGAACTTGTTGTTCTCTAATTTGCTCTAATTCTTCTTTAGTGCAAAAACAAGGATATGCCTTTCCTTCTTCTATTAACTTTTTAGCATAAGTCTGGTAAATATCTTTTCTTAAAGATTGTCTATAAGGTCCAAAATCTCCCTCATCTAATGTTTCACTAACTGGTCCTTCATCAAATTCGATATCAAAATCTTTTAAAGTTTGTATAATTTCACTAACACCATTCTCAAGTTTTCTAGCTTGATCAGTATCTTCAATTCTTAAATAAAAAGTCCCATTATTTTGCTTAGCAAAACTTTGATTAACAATAGAAGTATATAATCCACCTGTATGCATAAACCCTGTTGGTGAAGGTGCAAACCTAGTAACCACTTTATCATTATCTCTTTTTTTACTATAAAGGTTTTGGTAATATGAAACATCTTTTTCAATATTTGGAAAAATAACATTTGCAAGTTCTAAATATAAATTATCCATTTAAAATATATCTCCTTAACTATTTAACTCATGTATAATTATATAAAATTAAAGATTAATTGTCAAATTTTGCAAACAAAAACAATTTCTAATTTTTTATTTATATTTTTTAAAAAATTAAATTAAAATTTTATAATTTTTTAACAAATTTATAAAATTCACTTCAGCTTTTTCAAGCCTTCTAAAATAAGTTCTATTTGAAAGTTTTAATAGCTTTGCAATCTCTTCACATTTAATTTTATTAAAATATTTAAGTTTTAAAATTTTTCTACTTTTTTCATCTAAAAATTTAAAGCATTTTTTAAATATAACCCTAAAATTTAAAATATCAATTTTCTTCTCCATCAAATTTGTAATATCATTATATACATCAAGTGTGCTTTTAGAGTTATTTTTATAACTATAAAAAGAATTTAACGCATTCATTTCAACAAGATTATCAATAGAAATAATCAAACTTTTACTATACCTATATAAATTAAAAACTTCATCTAAACTTACACAAAAGTTTTCTTTTGTTTTATTTTTTTTAGAATAATTTGTCGTTTTATTAAAATCTTGTACTTTTATATTCTTCTTTTTATTAAAAAATAATTTACTTATAACATTTATATCTTTTTCTTTAATTTCCATTTTTTCTCCTTTATTAAAGGCAGGTTTAAAGAAGTAAATTAAATTTTTATATGAAAGCAAAAAATTTATTTATCAATAAAAAAACCTAGCCTTTTTCCTTTAATCTTTTTTTGATTTTAGGAACGCTAGGTTCGCTTATTTTTATTATCTAATAATTTTTAATATTTTTTATTTTTAATTAAAATTTTATATAAATTTATTTATATTATTTTTCAAAACCCATTAATATATAAATTTCATTTTTACACTTAAAACATTTCATGTTGTGAACAAAATGTTTTTCTTTTAATTTTTCAGGTTTTGAAATAAGAATTTTGCATTGTCCTAACTTATCAGTAGTTGTGCAATATCCTAAACATCTACCGCAATGAGGACAAAACAATTTAACATCCATTTCCCCTCCTAGTGAATTAACAAAAATTATGAATACATTGTTTCACCACTCCAAGAATTTTTACATTCTTTGTTTTAATATCTTGATAACAAGGATTTTCAGCATGCAAAATTACATATTCAGCAGTTCTATAAAAAGTTTTAACGGTAGCACTATCATCAATCAAAGCAACAACTATATCTCCATTTTTAGCGTTATCTTGTTTAGCAACTACTAACAAATCTCCATTTTTTATTCCTTTACCTTCCATACTATCGCCTTGAGCATGTAAAATAAAACACTCCTCCTTACCAAAAATTTCAGTAGGCAACTGACATATTCCTTCTAAATTTTCTTGAGCAAGTATTGGTTGACCACACCTAACATAGCCAACTATTGGGGCAATAATAGATTGACTAAGTTTATAATTGTAAAAAAAATCAATCCCGCCGAGATGAGATTTTTTTAAATAACCTTTCTCACAAAGTTTATCAACATATCTACTCACAAGAGATAGACTTGACAAACTAAATTTATTTTTTATATCCCTGTAACTTGGACTTCTTCCATAATTTAAAGAAAAAGACTTTATGTAATCAAGAATATCATTAAGAAGTTTTTCGTTATATAGCTTCATAAGTCTACTCCTATTTTAAAAGAACATGCAGTTCTTTTATAAGTATACACATAAAAATTTATTTTGCAACTGATTTTAATATTTTTTTTATTTTATTTTTAAATTTTATTTATAACAAAAAATATAATCTCGAAAGATTATACTTATTTAAATGATAGTTATTTAATTTAACAAAAACTAACAGCCAAATCTTTTCCTATAGATACTATTTCTGCTAAAACACATAACAATTCTCTTGGAGAAGGTCTATCAGTAGAAAATTCAATATCAAAAGTTTTTTCAAAGTCTCTTATCCCACCTCTTTTAATACTTAAACCAATAGCATGTCTCATCGCTCTATCAACTAAATCAGGCAAAACATTATTTTCTTTTGCAATTTCACAATAAAGCCCTGTTCTAATTTTGTATTTTTTTGAATTGTCTTTAACTATTTTTTTAGTTCCTTCCTTAATAAAGGTATATCCTTTAAGATTTGGACCTATTTTTAATAGCAATAAATAAATAGTTATTTTTTCTTCTAATAAGACTTCATCAAAATACTTTTGCATAAAAATCCCCTTTTGATAGCATTTATTATACTATTCAAAATATAATTGTCAAATATTTTTAAAAATTTTTTACAAAATTATACATATTTTTACAAAAATATATTTATTTGTTTAAAATTTAAAATTTTAATTTGCTTATTATTTATTGTAAAAAAATTTTGAAAGCTTTAAAAAAAATGTTATACTATAAACAATTAAAACAAATGGAGGACAAAATGAAATTTAAAATTGTAGCAGATGCATCTTGTGATATTCCAAAAGAGTTCATGGATAAATATGACATAACTATCATTCCTATTGAAGTTATGTTTGGAGAGGAACTATACCCTGAAGGTCTAGAAACAAGAGAATTTTACAATAAAATGCAATCTAGTCAGTTGATTCCTAAAACTGCGATGCCAAATGCATATAAATTTGAAAATTTTTATAGACCTTTTGTTAATCAAGAAGATGTTTTTGTTATAACAATAGTTATATCTATGGAAATGAGCACAACTAAAGTTCAAGCTCAGATGGCAGCAGATAATCTTGGTATGAAAAATGTATTTATAGAAGAAAGCGCTTCTACTACTCTTGGACAAGGCGCTATTATTATAGAACTTTGCAAATTTATTGAAAAAGAACAAGATATTGAAAAAATCAAAGAAGAATTTTATAGATTAAGAAAAAACATTCATGTTTATGCAATAATTAACGATTTAAAATATTTGAAAGCAAGCGGAAGACTTTCAGGTGCAAGCGCTTTTGTAGGTTCAATGCTATCAGTAAAACCTATTGTTTCAATAGCTCAAGGAAAAGTTATGAATATTGCTAAATGTATGGGACAAGCAAAAGCTGAAGCATATCTTCTAAGTAAACTTGAAAATATGGATTATAACCACCCTTTATATATAGTTCATTCAGACACATTAGAAAATGCAGAAAGACTTAAATCTAAATTTGTTCCAATGCTCCCACAAAATCAAGAAATAATTATCGGCGAGATAGGATGCGTAGTTGGTTCTCATGTCGGTGCAAAATGTTATGGTTTCGGATACTTTACAAAAGATAATTAAAAATAATTAAAATAAAAAATCTTACATAAAAAAAGAAGAATTTTAGTTTCAAAATTCTTCTTTTTTTTAACAAACATTAAATAATATAAACATTTTTTAATCTTCTAATTTTGCTCTTTCAGTTAATAATTTTTGATGAGTATTTCTATTATTTTCTAGTTTTATTTGTTCATTTTCTACAAGTTCTTTTGGAGCTTTAGCAACAAAACCTTGATTAGACAACATTTTTTCACTTCTTGCAATTTCAAACTTAATATTTTCTATAGCTTTATCAAGAGTTTCCTTTTCTTTTTTGCTATCAATAAGTTGTCCCATAGGGATATAAATTTTAGTTTCTCCACTAATAATTTTCATCGTTCTTTCAAGTGGTTCACTAGAAATTATTTCACAATTTATTCCACCTGCCAAACGAGCAATTTCTGCAAGATTTTGTTTTAAAACAAAGTCTTCTTCATCTGTCATAAAATAAATTGAAGTTCTTTTATTATCTGGAACACCAGCCTCTGCCCTTGCATTTCTAATTGATTTAATAATTTCTATAATTTTATCAAAATCGTTAACCAAAGATTTTAATTTTAATTTTTGAGGATAAGATGAAAGCATAATAGTTTTTTCGTGTTCAGGTATATTTTTATAAATATACTCTGTAACAAAAGGAATAAATGGATGGAACAATTTTAACAAATTTACAAGAACAAAATATAATACATTTTGAGTTCTTTCTTTTGCTTTTTCATTATCACCATACAAATCTACTTTACTAATTTCAATATAATAATCACAAAATTTTGAAATAGTAAATTCAATAAGGTTAATAACAGCATTACTAAAGGCATAATTATCAAGATTTTTGTTTACAGTTTTTATAAGTTTATCTAAATTGCTTAAAATCCATTTATCTTTATCTTTCAAGTCAAAAGTGTCTAAAGACTTAATTTTTATATCTTGAACATTTTGTAATACAAATTTTGAAGCGTTATATAACTTGTTAATAAATATTTTAGCATCTTTTGCTTTTTCTTCACTATACTTAACATCGCCACCCATGCTCATACCATTAATTAAACTTAATCTCAAAGCATCAGCGCCATATTTTTCTATCATATCTATAGGGTCAATACCATTTCCTAGATGTTTTGACATTTTCACGCCTTTTATATCTTTAACAAGACCATGAACAACAACATCTTTAAAAGGAACTTTTCCCATAAATTTAAGACCAGATACAACCATTTTTGAAACCCAGAAAGTGATTATATCATAAGCAGTAACTAATGCACTTGTTGGATAATAATATTTCAAATCATCAGTTTCTTTTGGATAACCTAGAGTTGAGAAAGGCCAAAGTGCAGAAGAAAACCAAGTATCTAGAACATCTTCTTCTTGTGTTAATTTTTCATTATGACAATGAGGACATTTAGTAGGTTCTTCTTCACTTGCAAAAGTATGACCATTTTCACAAGTATAAACAGGGATTCTATGACCAAGCCAAATTTGTCTTGAAATGCACCAATCTTGAATATTTTCAAGCCAATTTAAATAAGTCTTTTCATATCTCTTAGGATGAAATTTTAGTTCGCCTTTTTTTACTGCCTCAATAGCAGGTTTTACTAATTTGTCCATTTTTACAAACCATTGCATTGAAATTTTAGGCTCTGTAAAACTTCCACATCTTTCACAAGTTCCAACTTGATTTTTGTATTTTTCTTTTTTTACTAGATAACCACCTTCTTCAAGTGCTTTTTCAATAAATGGTCTTGCTTTAATTCTATCCATACCTGCAAACTTACCAGCAATTTCTGTAAGTTTTCCGTCATCATCAATACAAGTAACAACTTCCAAATTATGTCTTAAGCCAACTTCATAATCATTAGGGTCATGAGCTGGAGTGATTTTAACTGCTCCTGTTCCAAATTCCATTTCACAATATTCATCACCTATAAGTTTTATTTTTTTATTAACAAGAGGCAAAATTAATTCTTTTCCAATCTTGTCTTTAAATCTAGGGTCATTAGGATTAACAGCAACAGCAGTATCACCAAAAATAGTTTCTGGTCTAGTAGTCGCACAAATAACTTCACCACTACCATCAGCAAAAGGATATCTAATATGCCATAAGAAAGTATTTTGATTAATATGGACATTTTCATTATCAGAAATTGAAGTTTTACAACTTGGACAATAATTTACTACTCTTTTACCTTTATAAATAAGTCCTTCATTATAATATTGACAAAAAACATGTCTTACTGCATGATTTAAATTATCGTCCATTGTAAAAGCAAGTCTATTCCAATCGCAAGAAACACCTAGCTTTTTTATTTGGTCACAAATAACATGAGTATAATTTCTATACCAATCCCAACCACGCCTTAAAAAATCTTCTCGACCAACCATGTCTTTAGTCAAGCCATTTCTTTTTAAATCTTTTACTAAAACTTGTTCTGTAGCTATAGCAGCATGATCAGTACCAGGCACCCAAAGAGCGTTAAAGCCTTGCATTCTTTTTCGTCTAATAATTATATCTTGCAAAGTATCATTTAGAGCATGTCCAACATGTGCTTTACCAGTTACATTTGGAGGAGGCATAACCATAGAGAAAGCCACCCTATTGTCAGGATTTGTATTAAAATAATTGTTTTTAAGCCATTCATCATAAATAGAACTTTCAAATAACTCTGGTAAATAAGATTTATCCATATTTTCTCCTTAATAGTAATTAATTAACTAAATATTTTCAGTCTTTATCAATGATTATATTATAAATTCACATAAAATGCAAACGAATAAATGTTATACATAAAAATAATACAGCTTTTTAAAGACTGGTTTTTATATAATTGATATTAATTATTTTTGCAATGGTAAGAAACCACTATAGAATATTTTTTTCTCTTTATAAACAAAGAAATCACTTTCATCATCTTTGTTTTCTTCAATATCTTCTTTTAAAATACACAATCCACAAGTTAAATTAAAATTAAACTTTTTCGACATATTAAGAATTGTATTAAATGTTGAACCTGTAGAAAAAACATCATCTACAAAAACTACATTCTTTTTTTTAAGTTTAATTCTATCTAATTCTGTTATGTAATATTCACTTTTTCCTGAAGTAATACTCTCACTATCAATTTTGACAGAATTTGCCATATAACATTTATGTTCTTTTCTTAAACAAACATAATCACAATTCAAATTATAAGCAACCTGTTGTGCAATTGGAAGTCCCTTTAATTCAGTAGTTAATATTACATCACAATTAATATCATATTTTTTCATTTTTTGAGTTAAATCATTTGCTGATTTTGTCAAAATTTTCATATCTCCAACAGGATTAAATCCTGCAATCTTTACACCTGACGGAGCAATAACAATTGGCAAATATCTTCTTTCTCCTAAAATGTTTAATATGTAATTTTCCATATTCAATTTCTCCTATTCACAAACAATATTAGTATATTACAATTTATTTAATTAAGCAACTAAAATTTTATTTGAATTAAAGAAAAAATATGTTATACTTATATAGCTTAAAACAAAAAAATCAAAAGGCAGAAAATTATGGAATATAAAAACTTAACTTTTTTCTTAGCTAGTTCACTATCAATGCATGATGAAGATGAATTTGGAAATAAATTTCCAAAAGCAATAGAAAACGAAAATCAAATTTTTGAAAATATAAAAAAAAATCTTACTGATACAAAATTATGTTTAATTATTTGCAACGATCCTACAGATTATGAAAGAAATGATTATAAACTTAAAAGTGTTGAAGAAAGCTTTGCCCTATCAAACTTAAATTTTAATCAATATATTTTAATTGATAATAGAAATATAGAAATTGCCCCATTAGTAATAAAAAAAGCAAATTTAATTTTATTAATGGGCGGAAAAATAATTTGTCAAAATGATTTTTTACAAAAAATAAAGTTCAAAGAAAGACTTAAATTTTCAAATGCAGTTGTTATTGGCGTAAGTGCTGGAGCTATGAACTTATGTAAGGGCGTTTTTAACTTTCCTGAAGAAATTTCAGAAATTAATGAACAAAAAGAAGTAAAAGGATTAGGATTCTTTGATAAATATTTAATTCCTCATTTTGATGGAGATAATATGATTTATCAAATTCCAACAGAAATTAATATTGTTAAAGAATATATTTTACCTTTTAGCAACAAAAATTCTTTATTAGGACTTCCAAATGGTTCTTATATAATGATAAAAGATAAAAATTATAAAATCTATGGAACAAGTTATTTGATTGAAAATAATCAAGTAAAAAAAGAGATGAACGATTCTATTTTAGAAATTTAAAAGAAAAAATCATAAAACTTTGACAAATCAATTGTTTTGTAATATACTTAACCTGCTTTTTTAAAATAGATTTGATAATTTATAATTTAATCATATTAATTTAATTTTAAAAACTAAATTTATTTCGGAGGAAAAATGAAAAAAAATATTTTTATTGGCGGGGCATGGCCTTATGCAAATAACTCTCTTCATGTTGGACACCTTGCAGCATTATTACCTGCTGATGTTATAGCAAGATATTATAGAATACATGGTGATAATGTAATTTATGTTTCAGGAACAGATTCTCACGGCACTCCTATTACAGTAAGAGCAAAAAAAGAAAATGTTTCACCTGAAAGCATTGCTAAAAAATATCATGAAGAATTTGTAAAAAATTTTAATGACTTAGACTTTTCTTATGACCTTTATACAAATACAATGACAGAATATCATGCTGAACATGTTAGAGAATATCTTTTAAAAATGTTCAAAAATGGTTACATTTATGAAAAAGAAGAATTACAAGATTTTTGTCCTGTTTGCAACACTTTTTTATCAGATAGAGAAATAATCGGAACCTGTCCTCATTGTCATGGAGTTGCAAAGGGAGATCAATGTGATAATTGCCTTGCCACTCTTAGTGCTAAAGAAGTATTAGACAAAAAATGTAGCATTTGTGGTTCAGAAACTATAGAAAAACCAAATAAACATCTATATTTTGCACTTTCAAAATTTCAAGATAAAATTAAGAAATTAACAGATGAACATTCAAATATTTGGAGATACAATGCAGTTAATGAAACTTATAAATTTCTTGATATGGGACTTATAGATAGAGCTGTAACAAGACAACTTGACTGGGGAATTGATGTTCCTTTTGATAACTATCAGGATAAAAAAATATATGTTTGGATTGAAGCAGTGTTAGGATATTTAACTGCAGGCAATAAAGTTGCTGATGAAAAAGGTATTGATTTTAAAGAATTTATAAAAAGTGGCAATGTTACATCTTATTATGTTCATGGAAAAGATAATATACCTTTCCACACTGTAATCTACCCTTCTCTTATAATGGCAATTAATGACAATATTAATCTTCCAGACCATATTATATCAAGTGAATATGTGAATATGAACAACGAAAAAATGTCTAAGAGCAAAGGAAACCTTATAAGTATTAACGAACTTGTTTCACTATATGATAAAGATTCAATAAGATATAATATTCTTGCAAATGGTCCAGAAAATAAAGATACCAACTTCTCAACTGAAGATTTTATACAAAATCACAATAAATTCTTAGTTGGGGTTTTAGGAAATTTTGTCAATAGAAATCTTTCTTTCTTAAATAAAAAGTTTGAAGGTAAAATTGCTGAAGGTAAAATTGATGAAAATATTAAAAATCTCACAATAAATTGTTATGAAGTTATAGGCAATTTAATTGAAAAAGGAAAAATTAAACTTGCAATTGAAAAAGCTTTCGATTATGTTAGCGAAGGCAATAGATATTATTCAGATAGAAAACCTTGGGAACAAGTTAACAATGATATAGAAGAATTTAATAACACCACCTATACTTGCATTTATATGATGGCTAACATGGCTAACCTTCTATACCCATTTATTCCATCTACTTGTGAAAAAATTAAAGAAAAGTTAGGATTAACTTACAATCCAAGTTGGTCAGAAGCAACAATTAGTGGTCCATTACAAGTAAAAAATTGTGATATTTTATTTGCTCGCATACAATAATTTTGTAATAAAATAATAAAAAATCTAAGAAATTGCCCTAGATTTTTTATTATTTTTTTTAAAAGTTTTAAAAATTTCAACCTCTAATCTTTTATTTTTTTTATTTATGTGTTATAATCTTGCTATTGTTTTCAGTTTATAATATTAATTATCAACTTATTGAAAGCACTATTTATATAATGTTTATATTTACAAAATTTATAGTATTATAGGTTATAAAAAAGTATAACTATAATTTATGTAAAAAATATTTAGAATAATTAATATTAAAAATATTTAAAAATTATAGAAAATTAAATTTTGAGGATTTATGAAAAGACTTTTTACAATTGGTAGCGGATTTTTTATTTACTCAATTATACCTATAGCATCATGGTTGGTTTTAGCACTAATATTAGGTGATAGTAGAATAACCAATGTATTTTCATTGACTTATGCAATACAATTTGTTTGGAGCATTTTAAAATATTTTTTTGCAAGTGGTGCAAATATTAGAAAGGAAAAAGAACAAGATAACAATGCTGTTTGGAATAGTATTTTTTGGGGAGTGATTTTTTCAACTATCATCTTTTGTGTACCTATCATTTTAGTAGATAATTATATCTCATTTTTTGGGCAAGATGTCGAATTTTATAAAATGTTCGTATTATATAGTTTAATGCAATTATACTTGCAAATTTTATTTTCTTTAATAATAGAAAAATTATATTTTGAAGACAAAGACAAAGAAGCCAATATTCATTTGATAGTTTTTAATTTATTAAACTTTTGTGTTTTAATTTTATCTTGCTTATTTATAAATACAACATGGATTGCCCTTTTAATAACAATTCTAACTCTATTAATCTATGTAATATTTTTGTATATAAAAGAATTTCAAAAATTTAAAATTTCTTTTAATTTTATAAAAAACTTTAAATATGAATCTGCAAATATAGTTTCAAGCCTTTTTATGATGCTAATATATTTATTTGGTTTTAAAAACGCATTTTCTGCTGGAACAGAATACGTTCTTGCTTTAAATTTTGTAGGATTATGTACTGATACACAATGGGACACTATGAATGCAATAAGCACAGCTGCTAAAGTAGACATATCAAAAAATAGATTTCAATATAGAAAATTTTTAAAAGAATCTTATATTTTTGGAATTTGTATAATTTTTACTAGTATTATAATGTTTTTCTCATTATTTAGCTTCTATGACATTATTTTAAAAATAGCAATTATTTATTTAATTTTACAAATTTCAGACATGATATTTAATCCATATAGAACTATTATAGATGTCTATACTCAACTAGAATATTCCCCTACTTTGAATACAATTATAAACTTAACATTAAAAGTAGTAAGATTTTTAATATCATTATTTTTAATATCTCCTTATTGTGCAGATATTGCACAATTAATACAAGGTATGCTTACTTTTATTGTTTATTTGATAATTAGATTTACTCAATATAAATTTTTAGACGGCAAATTAATAGTTAAAAAAAATTTAATAAATAATCAAATCCCAAAAGAGGAAATTAAAAAAGATTTAGAAAATAATTAATTCTAAATCTTTTTTATAATTCATATATCAACTTTTATTATATAAAATAATCTTTTTCTTCAAACTGACTTAATAAATAATTAGGTATATTTAAATTGTTATTATTGCCTGTAGCAATTTGACAATTTCTATTTATACCATGATAATCAGAACCACCTGTTATTAATAAATTATTATCCATACAATACTTAATCAATAATTCACTTTGCCGTTTTGTAAAATCTGAATAATAACATTCAATTCCGTCAATGTTACCTAATTTTATAATTTCTTCTATTTCAAGTAATGTATTATTAAATCCATAAATCCAAGCATGTGCAATTATTGATTTTCCACCAGCATTATGAATTGCATTAGAAACTTCGTTCACTGAAGGATAATACTTAGAAAAATCAATATAAAAAGGACTATTAGAATTACAAACACAAAGTCTATAAAATTTTTTGTAATCGTTCCATATTTCAGGACTGAAGAATTTTTCATTTTCAGGAAAAGACTGAATATTATCTTTAAAAAATGGTTTTACAAAAGCTAATGATTTGTCAGCTTTTAAATTTTCTTTAGTTTTTATACCTAGTTTTTTGCAAATACTAATTAAATAATCAAATTGATTTTGTAAATTTTCAATTTGCTTTTCTAAATTAAAATTTATTTCTAAAAATGTTTTAAATTTTTCAAAATCAATTCCATATCCTAAAAGCTCAATTTGTTTTCCTTTGTATCCACAATATATCTCAACACCTTTTAAAATCTTACCTTTAAAATAATTTTTAATATTTATAGATTTTAAATAATAATAAGCATCGATATTTATATGATCAGTTATTGATATTACACTAGCACCAGATTTTTGTGCGTCTATAAGTAATTGTTCTACACTACTTGCACCATCTGAAAAATTGGTATGAGTATGTAAATCTATCATAAAATCTTTATCCTTTTAATTCATCTTTTGTTAATTTTTTAAAGTTTATTGTTTAGAGAATTGTAGTAACAATAAACAGCATTTTTAAAATTCTTTAAAAATTTATTTAGCGTTTTTTTATGAAGTAAAGGTAAACTCATATTAGGATTGGAGTCTGCCATTTCAAGCATTATTAATTTGTCATCATTTAACTTTAAAAAATCTATTCTTCCAAACCCACAAGATAAATTATTTAATTTTACAAAAATAGTTGCTTCTTTAATTTCTTCATCACTTGCAATATATTCTTTAGGCTTTGGATAATTAGGCCACTTGCTAGGAGTATATTCTAAAGCATACTGAAATTCATCATTAACGAAATACATTTGCACTTCTGATTTAAAATTTAATTTAGGTTGTAAGATTTCATCTTTTAAAGTTGTTTTACTAGCTTGTTCAAAATTTAATATTTGCATATCAAAACCATCATAACCTATTATTGGCTTTTTAATATATTTATCAGACTTTGGCAATAAATTAAAATCATTAATATTATTAATTGATGGCACAACATTATACCCTTTTTTAAATAAATCAACTAATATATTTTTTCCATTTTTTGAAAATTGTAATTTACCATCCATTGTATTAATTAGTATTAATTTTGTTTTTTTTATAAAATTATAAAATTTTTCTTCTTCTAAAAAATAATTTTTATAAGTTCTTTCGTTTAAATCCCAAGCATTTTTTAATAATATTATACCATAATTTTTCAAAGTATTTTCTTCTGCTGGAAAATTAAGTAAATCCACTTTATTCCCATCTTCTGCAAATGATTTGGCTAATATAAAATCTTCTTGACAACAATCATCAGCAAAGTTTGTTAAAATTGCAATTTTCATTTTTACTCCTTTTATTAGATTACATACATTTTTAAAAAGTGTCAACCATAATTAATAAACTTAAAAATATTTTTTTTACCAAAATATTAAAAATTGTTTTTTAACATTTAAAAATTTCATAGATATATTTGATATAATAATTAAGTAATGCTAATATTGTTATAAGGAGATTTAATATGTCTATAGATTTAGAATTATATAAAGTTTTTGTTAGTATTGCTACTTGTGGAAGTATAAACAAAGCATCGCAAGAATTATTTGTTACTCAAAGTGCTGTCAGTCAATCATTAAAAAATTTAGAAAAAGAATTAGATTGTAAATTATTTGAAAGGCAAAGACAAGGATTGGTTTTAACTAATAAAGGTAAAGATTTATTTGAAAATATTTACAAACCTATTAAAGATTTAGAAAATGCAGAAATTAAATTAAAACAAAAATTAATAGGTAAGAAAATTTTGACTATTTGTGGTTCTGAAATCTTAATTAAACATTTTGTTTTGAATAAATTGTCGAAATTTATAAATTATGATATAAGAATACTTAATCACCTTTCAACAAAAGATATGATTATATCTGTAGAAAATAATGAATGTGACTTCACAATTATCAAAAATTATCAACAACCTAAAAAAACAGATTTAATTTGTTATAATTTATCATCATTAAATTATGTAATTTTTTATAATCCAAAACTTGTAACTTTAGAAAATATTTATAACTACCCTATCGTTATCAAAGAATTTGGTAGTAAATCTAGAAATCAAGTTGAAAAAGATCTTGAAGATGAATTTAATAAATTTAATAATAAAATACAAGTTGGACATGATTCTTTAATAATTGATTTAGTTAAAAATTATTCATGCGTTGGATTTGCACCTAAAGAATATTTAGATAATAATTTTAAAATATACAAACCTTCTGCAATGAAAATTTATATACAAATTTTATATAAACAAAATAATAGTAATGCTTTAACTTTTATTTCTTAAATATATATTAGAAAAACTAATATTGAATTAAGCAAATTAATATATACTTTTAACCACCATAATGTTATAATTGTTACAGCGTGGAGGTTTAAATGAAAAATAATAATGCTATTAAATCTATTATTGTTAGTGCTTTTCCAATGAGTGGAAAAACTTTCAATTCTCAAACATGTTTTCTAAATTCAAAAATTGAAGGATATAATTTTAAAAAAGATTTTATTGATATACATTTGGGCGAATTTATGTGGCTGGACAAAAAAAATAAAATAAAAAATCCTGACTTTCCTGAAAACTATGTTGATGAAGTAGAAAAAAATATAGGAAAAACATTTTGCATATTGATTTCGTCAAATCAAGAAGTTTGCAATGAGATGAAAAAAAGAAATATTAACTATACAATTTTCTATCCTAAAAAAGATTTAAAAGAAAAAATTATAGAAAATATAAAAAAAGATGAAAATAGAAGCGAAGAATTTTTGAAAGCTTTTAATGAGAATTTTGAAAAAGAAATAGAAAGAATTGAAAACGATAATTTCCCTAATAAAATTGAAATGTCTTCTCCAAAACAATTTATTTCACAATTTAAGAATTTTTTAAATAATAATTTAAAAAATAGAAAAACATTAAATAAAATTCCCAAAATTCCCAAAATAAAAAAATATGCTGTATTTGGCATACATGATGATGATCGCAAAAATGGAGAAATGTTTATTAAATATTTAAAAAAACATTTTCCAATATCTAATTTATTTTATTTTTTAACATATACAACTTTTTCAGTTTATAGTAAAAAAAATTATATTAAAGCATTAAAATTAGGTAGAGATTATTATAATAAAACTAAAGGAACAGACAAAGAATTAAGAAAAACGTTTGAAGCAAACATATATCAGGAAAAAAGACCTTTTAATTCAAAATCTCTTTTTGCAATTGATTTTTTTGAATTGTCACAAAATACTAATTGGGAAGATTATCCTGAATTTAAGAATATAATAAATTTAGATATAATTCCATTAGAAAAATTTTTAATCAATTTAAACCTAGTAGTGATAAAGTATATGCCAAATGAAGTTCAAAACTTAATTAAAAACATATCTGAAAAGTTTAATATGCAAATATCAAATTTCTTTACCAAATGGAATTATACTAGTCACAATCTAGAAATAATTTATATAGATGAAAATAATAAGATAGATAATCAAATAAAAGATGAAATATTTGATTTTGCAAAAGCAGACAAATCTTTAAATTCTAGTATTTATAAAAATGTTTATAAGGGTTTAATAAAAACCGATGAATTTGGACTTTTTATTTTTGAAGATGAAAAAAATTTGTCAAATGATGAAGAAAATGATAATGAATATAATTTATAAAAATAAATTTAAACATATTGAAAATTTTTATTTTGTAAGGAAAAAAATATGGCTGAACATGAATTAATTGATATTGTAAATGAAAAATATCCTTATCTTAAAGTTGAAGGAACTATTGATAAATCTATAGCACATAAAAATGGTATTTGGCATAGAAGTGTGCATGTTTGGATTATTAATGATAATAATGAAATTTTGATGCAGAAAAGATGTGCTGATAAAAAATTTTTTCCTAATTTATGGGACGTTTCTTTTGCAGGACATATCGGTGCTGGAGAAACATCTCTTTTGAGTGCTATTAGAGAGGGTTATGAAGAACTTGGAATTTCTATTGACTTACAAAACCTTAAATATTTATTTACAAACAAAGAAAAGCTAGCTTATAACAAAATACAAAGCAACGAAATAGTAGATGTTTATATTTTGAAACAAAATCTAAATATAAATGATTTAAAATATCAAAAAGAAGAAGTTGAAACCGCAAAATGGATATCTTTTCAAGAATTTTTTAAGATGATTACAGAAAACATATCCAGTTTTATACCTCACATTGAAGAATTTAATTTATTAAAAGAATTGCTAACAGATAAAACTAAATTAAATTCGTTAACTTCTTACAATAGTTATGAAAATACCTTTATCCCATCTCAGTCGTTAATTAATGATATTAATAAAGAATTTCCTGAAAAAGATTACCCTGAAATAAACAAACTACTAAATTCAGGCTTAATAGAAAATTTAACTAATAATATTAAAAATATTTTAACAAAAGAATTTTTATCATCAATTTCAGAAAAAGAAGTCAACAATAAATTAGAAATACTTAAAAAATTAGATAAAGAAATTAAAAAATATAAAAAAGATGAAATTGAAAAATAAAATAACAATAAATATTTAAGTTTATATTGACTTTTATAAAATTTCATTTAAAATAAAGTATATGAAAACAAAAATACTATATTTAAACGAAACTCCATTTGAAAATGGAAAAAAATCTGGAGAATATTTTCGCAAAATTATACAAAATCAATTACAAAAGATTGATAGTCTTTTATCTAATGAAAAATTTTTATCTCAAAGTAAAGTATTATCTATGAAATTAAAAGAAAAATACCCTACTTATTATGATGAAATATACGGAAAAGCAAAAGGTGCTAATGTAGATTTTGATAAATATTTTTTATTCTTGTGTCCAGAACTCTATGAAAAACAAGACCATTGCACTACAATCATTTGTAAAAATTTAAATAATAATTTTATTTTATCTCACAATGAAGATGATGAATATACTGAAGATAATTTCTGTCTAAGCAAAATAAAAATAAAAAATGGTTGGTTTGCTACAAATGATATCTATCATATGCCATTTGGTAATGGCTTTAGTTGGAATAGCTTTGGCATAGTTAAAACTATCAATTATTGCCATGAAGAATATCCAAATTGGGAAAACTTTTCTCGATACATATCTCAAAGACATATAAGCGAAGCAAATTCAATAGAAGATTTAATTAAAAGATGCAATGAAATTAAACCTGCTTCAGGGTTTCATGTAAATGCGTTAGATATTAACAAAAATATAGCAGTAACAATTGAAGTTTACACAGATAAAATAGATGTAAAATATATTGACGATTTTTATATACATTCTAATCATTTCTTAAGAGGAAATCAAAAAAATTTAATTGATGAAGGAAGTAATAGTATATTTAGACAGGATAAAGCAACTGATTTGTTTATTAAATTAAAAAATCATGATTTAAAATCAATAAAAAATATACTAAATTATAGAAGCGAAGATGATACATTTGAACACTCTATTTTTCAAACTAAAAAAGATCCATATATAACCGGAATGAATTTTAGTTATGATATAGACACTAAAAACAAAGTTTTATTAGATGTTTATGTAAATGATGAAACATTAGAGCTAGATTATGATTTATAAAAAAAGATTAAATTTAATCTTTTTTTATTTTTTTCTTTATTATAAATTTAATAATAATTCTAATATTTTTATGTATTTTTTATTATCTAATATTGACTTTTTATTTTTTATGTGCTAATGTCTTATGTAGGAGAAAATATGATATTTACTTATGCACAATTAAATAATATGTGTTTTGCATCTGTCAAAATGATAGATACTTCTTTTGCATGAGTAAAAATTGTTATACTAAATTTTAATATTTAAAAATATATAAAAAAGCAATAGTATAAAATTTTAATTAAAACACTCATCGCAAAAGATGAGTGTTTTTTATCATAAATATCCAAGTTTATTAAATAAAAAAGGAGATTAAAAATGAAGATAAAAGAAAAAATTGAAATTACTAAAACAGGAAAAAAAATAATTATTACAAGTCCAAATATAGAAGATGCTAAAGATTTAACAGAGCATGCAAACAAGGTTTTTAGCGAAACAAAATTTTTACTTAGCGGCATCGAAGATGGAATAAAAAAAGAAGAAGATGAAATTAAGTGGATAGACGATGTAAATAATTCATCAGGTTCATTTATATTAATAGCAAAATATAACAATAAAATTGTAGGCATTGGAAATATAAGTCAAAAATCTTCAAAATTTAGAATAAGGCATAGATGTGGATTAGGTATATCCATACAAAAAGAATTTTGTGGATATGGAATTGGAAATATTTTAATGTCTTTAATGATAAATAATGCTAGATTACTAAATTATAACAAATTGAATTAAGTGTTGCAGAAAAAAACTTAATCGCACAAAATCTATATAAAAAATTTGGTTTTATAGAATACGGGAACTTAAAAAATGCACTAAAATACGAAGATAACACATACGACAATTTAATTTATATGGTTAAAAATTTAAAAGGATAAAATTATGAGTGATATTAAAATAAGAAAAATAAAAATAGATGATGCAAAACAATTTATTGAATTTGAAAAATATATTTATTGTTTAACTTATAAAAAAATTTTATCTAAAGATATTTTAGCTAAAAGTAAACATAAGATAGAAGAAAAAATAAAAACTTTTAAATCTAAATATATAGATGATGAAAATGTATTTTGTTATATTTTAGAAAAAGATAATAAAATTATAGGTTACATGCTAGGAGTATATTTAAGTCATTACGAATATTATAATTCTAAAAATTTTGCTGACCTTGAAGCCATTTATATTCATCCTAATTATCAACATTTGGGACTAGGAAAAAAACTTTTTGATTTATTTGTAAAAACAATAAAACAAAAAAATATTGATAAATTTGTAATCGGTGTTTTAAAAGATAATTTAAAAGCAAGAAAAGCTTATGAAAAATGGGGCGGAATTTTAGATGAATATACAAGTTTATACAAAGAAAAAGAAGAAGTCTTTTATATATTCACGCTAAGTGATTTATGATTAAACAAAAGGAGTAAATTTATGAAACCTAATTTTAAAAATTCAATACTCAATGTAAGTGCAACACTCAGCGAATTTTTAGGCAATAAAAATGAGTTACCTAAAATAAAAAAGCTTGAAAAAATTTTAAATAAAAATTATAAAAATGTTATTTATATTTGTTTTGATGGTTTGGGTGTTTATCCTTTAAAACAAAATTTATCTAAGAATAGTTTTCTTCGTCAAAACATAATAAAAAAAATAACTTCTGTATTTCCATCTACCACCACTAATGCTACTACCACTATTAATTCTGCAACCTATCCTTCACAACATGGTTTATTAGGTTGGAGTTTATATTTTGAAGAATTAAAAAGATGTATTGATATATATTTATCAACTGACTCTTATACTGAAGAAAAAATTAATTCAAGAATTCTTGACAATTATATGAAATTTGAATATTTCTTTGATAAAAATTTTTCAAATTATAATGTCACTACAATTTTTCCACCATACATAAAAAGACAAAAAAACAATATTATTTATGAAAATATTGAAGAAATGTTCAATTCTATTCAAAATATTTGTCAAAATAACAAGAAAAACTTTATTTTTTCATACTATGGTGAGCCTGACGCTACCATGCATAAATACGGAGTTACAAGTAAAGAGGCTAAAAAAAAAATTAATTTGATTAATAATTATGTTCAAAATTTAACAAATTGCTTAAAAGATACTTTAATCATTATAACTCCAGACCACGGACAAACAGATATTAAAGAATATATTAAATTATATGAAGATGAAAAATTAATGAATACTTTAGAAGCTCCACCCTACCTTGAAGCACGAGCTGTTTCATTTAGAGTAAAAAATGAATACAATTTTTTAAAAGCGATAAAAAAATACAAAAAAGATGCGAAATTATACAAAATTGAAAAATTAATTAAAAATAATTATTTTGGAGCTAAAACAGAAAAATTAAATATATTGGGTGATTATATTTTAGTCATGAAAAATAATTATAAACAGTTTGTTTTAGGAAAAAACAAAATTTTATTTAAAGGGCATCATACTGCTCTGACTAGAAGAGAAATGATTTTACCATTGATAGTTATTGAAAAAAATAAAATATTATAAAAAAATAAACTTTAATTTATTTATATAATTCAATAATCCTTTACAATATTTGACAATCAAATATACATATGATAAAATGTTGCAAAAAGGAGGAATAATGTCTAAATTAAGACATTTAATATTTTTTAAGATAATAGGGATAATAGGAATTATTGTTGCTATTGTTGGTTTTGTATTAATTTTTATTGGTTTTGGAGACTTTCAAAGTAACAATTTTATGATTGGTGGAATTATGACTGCTTTCGGTTTATTTATTGGTATTACTTGTTTAATGATTGGTTTTAGACCAGCTATTTCTAAAATGGCAATTAAAACAGCAAAACACATTCAAGAAGAAAATAAACAGGATTTAACAGATATTACAACAACAAGAGCAGAAATTTCTAGTGATGCTATCAAAACTATAACTAAATCTATTAAAGATGGATTAAGCGATAACGAAAATAGTAATACTATAAAATATTGCAAAGAATGTGGTGCACAAATTGAAGCTGATTCAAAATTTTGCAGTTATTGTGGTAAAGAACAATAAGCTTAATTACATTTTAAAATTTTACTATAAATTTGAGAGTGTTAAATGTTTAATATTAGGTTTTAAGCAGTGGAATTATAATTTTGTGCAATTCAAAGGTGGGATATAATGATATGAATTTTGATAAAAAATTAGCTATAAAAAGAGTTGTTGAAATTATTAATAATACTTATGAGCAATCTAAGGAATTATTAAGTCTAAATGTAAGCAAAAAAGAAGGTAATGACATTGTTACTGATGTAGATTTATTTATTGAAAAAAATATAATAGAAAAGCTTTCAAAATATTATCCAAATCATTCATTTAATGCAGAAGAAAGTGGAGAACAAAAAAAATCAACAAATGGGGATTTTTACGAATGGATTATAGATCCTATTGACGGAACAGTTCAATTTGCATCTGGAATGTCCGATTTTGGAATTGTGGTCGCTTTACAAAAAAATGGTGAAACAATTTTAGGAGTCAATGTACTACCTAAATTAGGAGAAGTATACACAGCTATAAAAGGTTGCGGGGCTTATTGCAATGGACAAAAACTTCAAGTATCAAAAAAAGAAAATCTGTCAGATAGTGTTATTTATGTTTATTTAGGAGCAAAACATAAAAATCAAGAAATTGCTAAAACTATAAAAGTAATTGAAAAACTCACTTCTTTATCCCGTGGTGTTAGAATTGTTGGATCATCTGCATGCGTTTCATCTTGGGTAGCCAGTGGAAAAATCGATGCAATAATAAATTTAAAATCAACACAAAGTCTAGGTTCTACAGCTGGAAGATTATTTATAACAGAAGCTGGCGGAAAGGTTACTAATATAGATGGACTTCCAAGACAAAAGAAAGATACTTTAGTTTGTTCTAATGGAATCATTCATGAAAATATAATAGATGTAATAAAAAATTTAGACTACACTCTTGACAAAGAAAATTTTTAAAAAAATTTTATATCAAATTAAAATTTACAAATATTTATTTTTATTTAACATATTTATAAATATTTAATAAATAAAATAAAACAAAAACCTTAACTTGTAAAAGCTAAGGTTTTTAGTTTTAGTTTATACTTAAGACTAGAACTTTGCTTTAAATAAAATTGTTAAATTAAATTTTATATATAATTATTGACTTTAAAAATGCGAATTAACAGTAATAGAATATTTATACGATATTTAAAGAAATTATTAATATAAGTAATTAAAACAACTATTTAAATATTTTTATAATTTTTATATAAATTAAGTAATACAATTTTAGACTATGAATAATTTCGTGTTACATTCAAAGTATAATTTTATTTATTAAAACTAAAACAATAAGGTTATATATTAAGTTTTCATTTATAACCTTTAAAATTGTGTAAGTTTATTTTAGTTTTTAAGTTAATTTATTACAAAAAAGATTTTTAATAATTTTTGTTATTGATTTAAATTTTACACAAATTTGAAAAAAGTATGATATAATCATCTTATGGATAAAATGCAAAAATCAATAATTCTTG
>CASEOW010000026.1 GCA_949289785.1 uncultured Bacillota bacterium
ATTGTAAAAACTAGTGATGAAAACGAATATGAAACTAAGTCAAATTTGGTTAGTGTTAATAATACAGGAATTGTTAAAGAAAATGATGATAGAGCAAATTATATAGAAGATGTGGAATATATAAGACTTGCAAACAATACTTTGCCTACAACAAAAGATAAAGGATATTTTATAATATATTCAGTATCTGCTTTGAAAAATATGGTTAATATTAAAGGTGAAAATTTAGGAACTGTAGATGCACCTAGCTATTTAATTAACAACTTTGTTCTTAAATATGATTTAGATTTAAATGGAAAAAACTCAGAATTAACAACTTTTAATGATGGAATTTTCGATGGGCAAGGTCATACTATTGATAATTTAACTAGTGCTTTATTTACATATGTTACTAATTCAACTATTAAAAATTTAAGAATTACAAATGCTAAAGTAGATAATAGCGGAATTTTAGTAGAAACTCAAATTCTTGATTCTATAATTTCTAATATAACATTATCTGGAAACATTAATGGTTTTTATACTTTAGAGCAAGAAAAGTCAGACAAATCAGGTAATTATAACTTTGCTTATAGAATCGGTGCCATTGCTCCAACAATTTATAGAAGTAATTTATATGCTGTAACTAATATGGCAGTTATTACAACCAGTGGAGATTACGAAACTATATCAGGTGATGATACAACACATGATATTGCGATTGGTGGAATTGCTGGATATTCTAATAGTAATATTTATAAATTTATTTATAATTATGGTAATATAAATGTTACATCTGTAGCCCAAAATAATACATCATTTAAAATAAATGTAGGTGGAATTACTGGTTATACTGCCGGAGATAATATTTCTTATTCTTACAATTCTGCTGGTATTTTAAATAATTATGCATTTACTAATTCTAGCAGCTTATCTAAAAATACTGGAACTTTTGTCGCTGGAGGAATTGTAGGTTATGCAACAAAAAATAATGATAATATATCAACAAAATTGAACTATACTTACAATGCTGGTATGGTAAAAGCTGGAAACAAAACAAATGGTGGTGAAATTACAGATAAAGATGGTAATATAATTGCTAATGGAACAGCTTATGCAGGTGGAATTGTAGGTTTAGGTGCAAATGTTACTAATTATTTAACTTCAGTAAATAATAGTTACAACTATGGTTCTGTTGAAGCTTTAGGAAAGAATCCAGAATATAAATTTGTTTGGATGGATACAAATAGTGATAATAATGTTGATGAGTTACAAATGCAACAAAAAAGTGCTCGAAATGTTTATGCATATGCAATTGGATATGGTATAACTACAACTTCAACACTTGGAACATATAATCTTTATAGTGATAATACAAACGACACTACTAATTCTGTTAAATATGTCCCTGAGCTTGTATTTGCTAATGGTGCATCAAGCAAACAAAATAGTGTATTCTATCAAAAACCTTTATCAGAATTACAAGAAATGGTAACACAAAGTTTTACAGCACGAACTCAAGCAAAAATAAATAGTGTAGCAAAATGGCCAGGATTTGAAGCAGATCTTTCTTGGAAAGGTATATTGAATGCAATAGCAGGCTTAGTAATGCCTATTGAAGCTTATGGTGTTAAATCAATGTATGAATTTATATTAAATCCAGTTATTCCTAAAAATAATTCTGAAGCAGAAGTGATAGTATTAAATTATAATTCTTACGGTATCCCAACAAGTTTTGCAGTAAAAATGGGTTTCAATATAAATGTAAAATATCAATCAGGTGCGGCATATAGTTCATATAATATTCAATTGATGTTCGCAGGTTATTTTACGTTAATTAATGGTGGATTGGCCACGTCTCCTTGGGGTCTAGCAGTTGCGGTTCCAGCAGCTATTGGTTTAGTTGCTGAAGTTTTAGGAGCAACTAAGAATGGAACAATAAGTACAAAAATTAATGAAGCCACAAGTGATGCATTCAACAATGCTGACCTTAAAGAAGCTTTTACCATTTCAAGTTATGATTATGCTTCAATAAATATTTCTTCTGGTGCTTTAAGTAAATATTTCGAACAATATCTATATTATGATTATAGTCTAGAGAAACCTGAGATAATATCAGAAGTAACAAAAGAAGCAATTACAGATATAAGAAGCCAAGTTCAAAAAGATACTTCCATAAATGAACAATCTAGCATTGAAATTGCTGGAAATACTTATAATATTGCGTCTAATGAAACCATTGGTAATTTATTGCAAGCGGGAGTAGCAATGGGCGAAGGAACATTTATTTCTTCTACATTGCCATACATTAATGATTTAGGTGCATATTCTATTACAATTAAACAAGCAAAAGCAACAGAACAAGGAACAGAAATAGGGAATTATTCTGATGTGAAAGCTAATATTACTAGCATTTCAAAACAAGATGATGGAAGTGTTGTGTTTAAGTATAAATATTATACTGCTGCTAATGATAAAGGTGATGCTATCGATGGTAACTATAATGTTACAATTACATGTTCGTATAACAAAATATTTAGTTTTGATTTGAGTGATTTTTCTTACTATTATCTTAATGGAAGGGAAATGGGAATAGTATTTAATGATCTTAAAAATAGTGAAAATAAACTTTATTCAAATGAATTATATTTAGAAGAAGCAAATCTAACATATGATGGTAAAGAAGGAGATTCTTATAATCAAGTTGTAAAATTGACTGATGCTGACAGTGAAGAGACAATTTATTTAGCTTATTCTGACGGAATGTTGATTTATATTCCAAATGCAATCTTAATTTCCACTAATGATAATTCTAGTAAAGAAGTAAATAAATTAGTAATAACAAATGAAGATGGTTCAGAAACAGAGATTACAGAACTTAATAAAGATACAATTTCAAGTTATACAAATTTATTTAATAATAAATCTTATGTTATGTCTATCGCAACAGGGGATACTACTGCAGAAAGTTTAACATTTGGTTATGGTAATAATATTTCATTAAGTGTTACCAATGAACCAAGTAGCAACGAAGGAACAATTAATATTAAGGAAGAAATAGACAATGTATTAAATCAATCTTCAAGTAATGCTACAATTTACAATTCTGCAGATTTAACATTGGAAATTGAATCTTATGGAATTCAAGGTGATACATTAAGTATCGGAGATAATGTTATTGCTATATATAATGACAACAATTGGGAAATCAGCCAAAACTCATTAGAATATATTTATAATGATATTTCATATAATTTAATAATCAATAGTAATGTTAATATAGTAAATGTTAGTATAAATATAGAAAAATCTATGGATATTGATAATTTAACAAATGGTTTATCTAAAAGTATTAAAAATGAAATCGCAGGAAGTAGAGAAGATTTAAATATAGAAACTACTTCATCAGTTGTAAAAACCCAATTGGAAGGTTCAACTTTAGAGATGTCTTATAGTTTGAGTGACTTGGAAAAAAATACTTTAGGTGTTTATAATGCTACTCCTGTATTAGCATTTGATATAAATAATAATGAATGGTCATTAAATCAAGAATTTGAACTAGGAAAGAATATAAAAATGGTATTATCAGGAAGTGAATTATTGTTTAATTATACAAAGTCAAATTCTTCTGATAACATTGAAACAATTAAAGAATTAATAGAAAATTTTGTAAATAATTTAAAATTTTATCAAAACAATTTTAATAATAGTTTAGTTGTTCAAGAAAATACTATTAAGGGACAATTATCTAAAGATGATTTTGTGCTTAATTATAACAAAGAATTATATAGCATTTCGAATTTGAGTAGTGGATTAAAAGTAAATAATTTAAGTGAAAATTTCAATATTTCAATTAATCTAGTTAATGGTAATCCTACAAATACTTCTAAATTTACAAAGGCTTATGAATTAAATGGAATAACTATTTATGATTATATAAACTTCACTTATACAAAAAATTACGCTATTTATGAAGAATCTTGGTCATATTCAAGTAATAATTCAAAAATCACTTATCCTGTTTTTGGTTATATTAAAGTTTTTGATGATGGAGCAGTAAAAAACAATTATGATATAAATCAAATAAATAAAACAGATATAAATTATTTTGGAGGAACAAGATATACTGGTTCTGTTATTATATGGGAAATAGAAATGTATTCTGCTTCTAAAATTGAAAATGCTGACGTTGGAGAATATTCTGTTGTATTACAAGTTGCTGAAGATTTAGGAGTTGATGCCAATACATTATATGTAGATTTCGCAACAACAAAAGATACAAGTTCTAATGAAATAGAAAGCATTTCAATAAAAGGAATTTATTCTAATTATAAAGTTGGTGACAGAACTTATACTTTAAAATTTGTTCCTACTTATGAAGTTGATGAAAATGGAGATTTACGATTTGGTGTAGAAATATCTTTACTAGATAAAAATATTGAAGATAAAAATTCTATTTTGCAAGAAAACCAGTTCAATTCAATAGGTTCATATAGTTTACAAGCAAATACAATGACATATTTAGTTCCAGTTGAAAAAGTTGGAAGTTCAAATGAATACCAAACAATAGCCGATGGTGATAAATTTAAAGCAGATTTAGTTGAAGAAGATGATGAACAAGGTAAAAGAGTAGTAGTAAAATATTTAGTTGCAGGCTCAGAAGAGGGAACTTTAGAAGAAAAAACAGCTGAAAATGTAGATGGTACTTTTGTTGTAGATGGTAATGAAGGTTGTAAATTGTATTCAATAGATGGTTCATATTATTATTTTACTGAAATTACAGATTATTTATATATTTATAATCAATATGATAATTCAGGAGATAAACAAGATACAAGTTTAGAAGAAAATTGGACTAAATTTGATTTATCTACTACAATTAGTAAACCGGAACAAAGTTCAAGTGAAAATGTGAATTTTACAATAAAAAGAGAGTTAATTAATGAAATTGAATATATTATTTCCAATCTTGGACAGCCTGAAGTAACAACAACTTCTACTACAGTTAATGATGAAACTATTACACAAACAACTGGAGGTTTTGATATTAAAGGAGACGATATTTCAATAGGTATTTATCAATATGGTTCTACTCCTTATATTATAATAAATAATAAATACACAATTTTGGAAAATTTTGTAGTAGAATATAATATTAATAATGGTAAAGAATATGAATATACCAAATATACATATACAACTTCAAAACAAATTAATGAATATAAAGATGAAAATATTTCATATCCAAAATACTCTGAATTAAGTGGTAATTCCGGAATAGATATAGACGATATTAATAAGTTCGAGGTTTCTCAAAATGACAATATTATTTCATATTTGGATGAAAATGGAAGCATAAAAGTATTAATGCCTAAAGTTGGTAAAACAGGCGAGATAACATTATCAATAAAAGTTAAAGAAAACAACAAAAAAACTAATACAATTATTACAGCAAAGGCTGAAGAAGAAAATAAATTAAATCAAATTATTACAACATTAGAAAATAACAACTCTGTTGCTGGAACTATGATTAGTTCTAAACCTCAAACAGCTGTTCCTATAATATTAATGAATGACATTATTATGCAAAATCAGGATACAGCGATGACTCATGCAAACAAAGTTTCAATTATAGGTAATGATTATTATATTGCATATACTGGAAGAACATTATTTGCAGACTGTCAAATAAATGATAATAGTACATTTATAAAAGATTTAATTTTGCTTGGAAATAATAGTGTTAATGACCAGCAAAAAGGTATGTTGTATTCTACAACTTCCAGTTTATCTTCAGTTATTATTAAAAATATTGATATGTATGGTTCGTTAATTGCTTTTGGATTTATGAAAAATGAAGAAGATGATTCTATAAGTGAAGTAGATATTTCTAATAGTGAAGAAGAAACACCTGCCTTAATAGCTGCCTCTGGGACTTTCAATGAAATTAATACTTATGTCAATATTGATGCGAGATATTCAATCAAACTGGATGATAATAGTAATCAAGCTTTATATGACAAGAGTAATTTAACATTATTTGAAAATAAAGTTGGATATGAAGTAGAAGATGATAAAGGTATAACATATAAATCTACTGTAAATAATTATGGATTAATTATAGTACCAAATGGTATTGATGGTAAAAACGGAAGTCATGGAACCAAAGATTCTCCAAATGGAGAAAATGGATTAAAAGGTGAAGATGGTGTTTCAATTAGAGCGTTTGCCAATAATGATAATGAGAACTATAATATTAATAATGAAGGTATTTTGAGAGCTGGTGATGGTGGTAATGGTGGATCAGGTGGTTCTTCATATTGTGTTTTAGGAACTGATGGAGTTTCTAATGGTAAATTAAACAATTATACTTACAAAGCATATTCAGTTGGAAAAACTTATGTATTAGATGAGGAAGATAATATAATGAAAGATGAAAATGATAACCCAATAAAAAATGCTGGTTCTAAAGGTTCGTTTATAGGATTTAGTGGTGGTACTAAAATAGCTTATAATGGTATTGCAGGGACAGATGGAATTTTAGGTAGACAACCATTCTACAATTTTGAAACTAATACAACTATAAAAACAAATGGAGAAACAAATGAAGATGTTGATTATTCGGTAAGAGTTTATGGTGACGAATACGAAAATGGTATAAAATATAATTATAATGAAGATGATCCTGATAGTGAAGATTTAAATATAAAAGGAGAGTCAACTTTAACTGACGCTCAAAAGGCTTTATTAGAAGTATTGTTTAGAACTAATAGTAAAGACTATGAGCCTAAACCATCAGACTCTAATTGTGATAACAATAAATTTGATTAAAATTAAATTTATTTCAATAAAAAAGACTTCTCAAGTGAAGTCTTTTTTATAATATTATATTAATTAAGTATGTTGCTAATAATGAACCTATAAAGGATGAAAAAAAAGTTATTAAAATTATAATCCAATATATTTTACTGTTTTTTCTTTTTGTTTCTATTTGTTTTTCTAATATTTGGTCTGTTTTTGGGAGAATACATAAACAATATAATCCATCATCAGCATATTTTATGTTTATAAATTCATTTCTTTCTAAATACGATAAAGCCTTGGATATGCTTTCTATGTCTAATTTATATTTGTTAGGAAGAGAAGCTATAATATCCTTACTTTCTATCAAAGCAAAGTTTCCATTAGGTATTTCATTTTTTAATATTTTTAAAATATAGAGATATTTTATATCTATCATAATATTAGTTTAATCTTATCAAAATTTATTATTCACAGCCATTGAATAAAATAATAAGTTTATGTTAATAATTTTATAAAATATATTTTTGATTTATTAAGGATTGTTGATGCCTGATAGAAAAGAAAAGTTGGTTCTTAAATATTTGTGCAGGGTGTGTTCAAAAGAAAAAACACATCTTATTTCTCCAAATGAAATAGCTAAAGAAGTATGCAAAAAGATGGTTCTTTCTTTAAATGAAATTGATGAGATAATGGCAAGTTTGGCTTTACAGAATTATTTAGAATTTGTTATATCAGACTCTAAAAATGGTTACTATTATTGTGTTAAACTTAAGAATAAAGGACAAACATATCTTCAAGATGCTAGAAAACAAAAGAAATCGCTTTATTTGCTTATAGTTAGAAGTATTTTTTTAGCAACAGTAAGTTTTGTTTTTGGTTTAATTTTAAAAGCTATTTTCAAATCTTAAACTTGTATAATCATTTGTTAATAATTTATTTTTGACAAAAATATTTATAATTTTATATAAAATTTGTTATAATTTAAATATGGAAGAATTATTTAATTTAGTATCGAAATATAAGCCTGCAGGAGACCAACCACAAGCAATTGAAAAACTATATGAAGGTTTTTGCGATGGTTTAAAAGAACAAGTATTGCTTGGTGTTACAGGTAGTGGAAAAACTTTTACTATGGCTAATTTAATAAAAAAGATGAATAAGCCAACTTTGGTTATTGCTCATAACAAAACTTTAGCAGCACAATTATGTAATGAATTTAAGGAGTTTTTTCCTAACAATAGAGTTGAATATTTTGTTTCATATTATGATTATTATCAGCCTGAAGCTTATATTGTATCTTCTGATACATATATTGAAAAGGATATGTCTATTAATGAAGAAATAGATAAATTACGCTCAAGTGCAACAGCTTCAATATTAGAAAGAAAAGATGTGATTATAGTTGCTTCTGTCTCTTGTATTTATGGATTAGGTAATCCCGAAGCTTATTATAATCTTCATATTGCTTTAAGAGAAGGAGATATTGTAGATAGAGATGAGGTAATATCAAAGCTTATAGATATACAATATGTGAGAAATGATATTGATTTTAAAAGATCAACTTTTAGGGTAAAAGGTGATATTTTAGATATTTTTCCATCTAACCAATCTGAAATGGCTATAAGAATTGAATTTTTTGGTGATGAAATTGAGAAAATATACAATTTTGATCCTTTAAATGGAAATTTAATTAGTAGATTATCTTTTGTTGCAATATATCCTGCAACTCATTATGTTGTTGCTAAGAATAAATTAGAAGATGCTTTAAATGAAATAGAAAGAGATAGAGAATTTGCAATTGATAATTTTACAAAAGATAGCAAATTTATTGAAGCCGAAAGAATTGGACAAAGGGTTGCCTATGATATTGAGATGATTAGAGAAATTGGATATTGCAGTGGAATTGAAAATTACTCAAGATATTTTGATGGAAGAAAAGAAGGTGAAGCTCCATATACATTACTAGACTATTTTCCTAAAGATTTCTTAACTATAATTGATGAAAGTCATATGACACTACCACAAATTAGAGCAATGTATAATGGTGATAGAGCTAGAAAGCAATCACTTGTAGATTATGGATTTAGACTTCCAGCTGCAAAAGATAATAGACCATTAACATTTGAAGAATTTAATCAAAGACTTGGGCAAGTATTATATGTTTCAGCAACACCTAGTGAATATGAAAAGCAAAGATCTGGACAAATAGTCGAACAAGTTATTAGACCAACAGGACTACTTGATCCAATAATTGAAGTTAGATCAATTAAAACCCAAATAGAAGATTTAATGGTAGAAATTGAAAAAACAATAAAAAATAATGCTAGAGTTTTAATTACAACTTTGACAAAAAAAATGGCTGAAAGTTTGACATTATATCTTCAAGAGCATGGATTCAAAACAAAATATATGCACTCGGAAATAGATACAATGGAAAGAGTAGAAATAGTGAATGGTTTAAGGTTAGGTGAATTCGATGTTCTTGTTGGTATAAATTTATTAAGAGAAGGATTGGATATGCCAGAAGTTGAACTTGTTGCAATATTAGATGCCGATAAAGAAGGCTTTTTGCGTAGTGAAGGTGCGTTGATTCAAACTATTGGTAGAGCTGCAAGAAATTCTAATGGACATGTGATTATGTTTGCAGATGTTATAACTGACTCAATGAGAAATGCAATAGAAAAGACTGAACAAAGAAGACAATTACAACAAAAATTTAATAAATTACAAGGTATAATTCCTAAAACAATTATAAAAGAAGTTAAAAATAGTTTAGAAATAACTAAAAAAATTGAAAAAGAGAGTTTAAAGAAAGAGCAAATACCTCAAGAAATAGAAAGACTTACAGCAATGATGAAAATTGCTTCTGGTGCTTTAGATTTTGAAAGAGCAATAGAATTACGAAATCAAATTCAAGAATTAAGAAAAAAATTAGAAAAATTTAACAAATTTAAAAGATAAAAAAAGCATTATATAATTTTTTGTTTACAATATTGATATATTAAAATTATTAAGTAAAGGTAAAAAATAAATAAAAGTTGATTTTTAGAAAATTATTGAAAACAAATATTAAAAAAGTGGTATAATAAAAACATGAAAGATAAAATAGTTATAAAAGGTGCAAAAGAGAATAATTTAAAAAACATAAATTTAGAATTTCCAAAAAATAAATTAGTTGTTTTCACAGGTGTTAGTGGTTGTGGAAAATCAAGTTTAGCTTTTGGAACTATTTTTGCTGAAGGTCAAAGAAGATACATTGAAAGTTTATCTTCATATGCTAGACAATTTCTTGGTCAAGCTCAAAAACCTGATGTTGAATCAATTGATGGACTTAGTCCAGCTATTTCAATAGATCAAAAAACAACAAATCATAATCCAAGATCTACTGTTGGAACAGTTACTGAAATATATGATTATTTAAGATTGTTATTTGCAAGAGTAGGAGTTCCTTATTGTCCACACTGTGATAAACCTATTTCTCAAGTTACTATCGATCAAATTGTTGAGCAAATATTAGAAAAAGAAATTGGAACAAAACTTACAATACTAGCACCTATAGTAAGAGGACAAAAAGGTTCTTTTATTAAACAATTAGAAAGTTTAAAAAAATCTGGTTATGTAAGAGTATCAATTGATGGAAATGTTTATTCTCTTGATGAAGACATTAATTTGGATAAAAATATCAAGCACGATATAGAAGTTATAATAGATAGAATAGTGTTAAAAGAAAATATTAATTCAAGATTAACGGATAGTTTGGAAACAGCTTTAAAACTTGCTCAAGGGCTAGTTATAGTTGATAGTGGAGTAGAAAGAGAACTTTTTTCAACTAATTATGCTTGTCCATATTGTGGCTGGTCTTTAGAAGAAATGACACCTAGATTATTTTCTTTTAATGCTCCATATGGTGCATGTCCTAAATGTTTAGGTTTAGGTGTTTATTCTGATGTCTCTAAAGATTTAATATTAAAAGAAAGCAATTTATCTATAAGAGAAGGCGCTTTTAATGCAACAGGTTGGAGAATTGATGGTGGAGGTTTAGCAGAAAAGTACTTTTTAGCATTATCAAAAAAATATGGAATAGATCTTGATAGACCAGTTTCAGAACTTCCAAAAAAACATATTGATATTTTACTATATGGTAATGATGGTGAAAAATTAGATTTATATGAAAATGAAGCTAGAAACAAGACATTTGAACATTTTAATGGCAAAAAAGCATTATCATTTGAAGGAATTTCCAATAATTTAAGAAGAAGACTTGCAGAGGCTAAAAGCGAGTTTGTAAGATTTGAATTAAGTAAATTTGTTAAAGAAGTAGAATGCCCGTCTTGTAAAGGACAAAGATTAAATGAAAGTGCATTATCTGTTAAAATTAACGGAAATAATATTGCTGAAGTTTGTAATATGTCTGTTGATGAACTTATTGAATTTTTTGATAATTTAAAATTATCTAAAACTAAAAGTGAGATTGCTCAAAGTATTTTGAAAGAAATTAATGCAAGGTTGAAATTTTTGTCTGATGTTGGACTTAATTATTTAACACTTTCAAGATCAAGTGAAACACTTTCAGGAGGAGAATCTCAAAGGATAAGACTTGCAACACAAATAGGTAGTGGTCTTTCTGGTGTTTTATATATTTTAGATGAACCTTCAATAGGTCTTCACCAAAGAGATAATGACAAATTAATCGCTACTTTAAAACATCTAAGAGATTTAGGTAACACTTTAGTAGTTGTAGAACATGATCTTGATACAATTTGTGCTGCAGACTGGATAGTTGATATAGGTCCTTTTGCAGGGGTGCATGGTGGAGAAATAGTAGGCAACGGAACATATGATGATTTAATTAAAAATGGAAATTCTATCACTGCAAAATTTTTAAGAGGGGAGGAAAAAATAGAAGTTCCTAAAGAAAGACGCAAACCTAATAATTTTTTAAAAGTCAAAGGTGCGTCTGAAAATAATTTAGCTAATATTAATGTCAATATACCTTTAGGAGTATTTACATGTATAACAGGGGTTTCTGGCAGTGGAAAATCTTCTTTATTAAGTGATATTATTTATCCGCATTTGGCAAATAAGCTTAATAATGCAAGATTAGAAGAAGGTAAATATAAAAAAATAGAAAATGTTGAACTTCTTGATAAAGTAATAAATATTGATCAATCACCAATAGGAAGAACTCCAAGATCAAATCCAGCAACCTATACAGGTATGTTCACTTATATAAGAGAACTTTTTTCTAGCACAAATTCAGCCAAAGCTAAAGGATTTACAAGTGGAAGATTTTCTTTTAATGTAAAAGGCGGAAGATGCGAAGCTTGCGAAGGAGCTGGTGTTAAAGAAATTGAAATGTATTTTTTACCTGATATTGTAGTTCCATGTGAAGTATGTAAAGGAAATAGATATAATAAAGAAACTCTAGAAGTTAAATACAAAGATAAAAGTATTGCCGATGTATTAGATATGACTGTAGAAGAAGCACTAAAATTTTTTGATAACATTCCTTCCATAAAAAATAAAGTTCAAGCATTACATGATGTAGGACTTGATTATATTAAGCTTGGTCAACCAGCTACAACATTGTCTGGTGGTGAAGCTCAAAGAGTAAAACTAGCAACCGAACTTTCTAAAAAATCTACAGGTAAGACAATATATTTACTTGACGAACCTACAACAGGTCTTCATATGTATGATGTAAAAAAATTAATATCTATTTTAAATAGACTTGTTGATAATGGTAATAGTGTAGTAGTAATAGAACATAATTTAGATGTAATCAAATGTGCTGATTATATTATAGATTTAGGACCAGAAGGTGGAAGTGGAGGAGGACATATTGTAGGCGAGGGGACTCCAGAAGAGATAACTAAAATCAAATTATCACATACAGGACAATATTTAAATAAATTATTATATTAAAATAAAAAAATATTTAGTTTAGTAATTTGAAGACTAGCAGTTAATATAGCTGTAAAGGGTACATCAAAATTTACTATTTTCTTTTCTTTTATAAAAAAATAAAACAAAAAAAATATGGTTTAACACTTTTGAAACTATTGAATTATTGAAAAAAGAGTATAGATAAGCTATACCCTTTTTTATTTTTAATAATTATTTAATGTCTTTAGCAATATTAAATTTAGCATCTTTACCATATTCTAGTTATAATTTTTATACTTAACCTTAGTGTTATAAGTTTTTTTCATAATTATTTTTATTATTTTTAACAAAATCGTCTTTTTTTATATATTTATTCATGTATAGGAAATATTTACCAATAAATTGAACATTAGGAAATGCTACACATTTTAATGAGTTGTTTTTATTTAGGCAATTATCGCCTATAGATTGAACATTAGGTAATTCCATTTGTGTCAATTTATTGTTATAGAATAAGAACCAACTACCAATAGATTGAACATTAGGAAGTGTTATACTTTTTAATGAATTGTTATTATATAGGAAAGCAATACCAATAGATTGAACATTAGGGAGTGCTATATTAGTTAATGAATTGTTATTATATAGGAAATATTCACCAATAGATTTAACATTAGGTAATTCTATTTGTGTCAATTTCTTGTTAGACAATAAGAACCAACCACCAATAGATTGAACATTAGGAAGTTCAATATTAGTTAATGAAGTGTTATCCTCTAGGAAATTATTACCTATAGATTTAACATTAGGAAGTTCTATATTAGTTAAAGAAGTGTTATTATATAGGAAATATTCACCAATAGATTTAACATTAGGTAATTCTATTTTTTTCAATATTTGGTTTTCATGTAAAAACCCATTACCAATAGATTGAATATTTAATAATTTTATTTGTTCCAATTTATTATTAGAAAACATGAAGCAATCACCAATAGATTTAACATTAGGAAGTTCAATATTAGTTAATGAAGTGTTATCCTCTAGGAAATTATCACCTATAGATTGAACATTAGAATTTTTATAACTTATTATTCTATTGTGCTTATCAAGAGTTATTTCAACAACATCTCCAACTGACGGTTTTATTTGAATGGTTAAGCCATTCTCACTAGGAATACGTTTTATTTCTTTAATTTCCC
>CASEOW010000027.1 GCA_949289785.1 uncultured Bacillota bacterium
TATTAAATAAAATTGTATTTATAAAATTGTATTTGTAATGTTGTAAATAAAGTATTATTTTAAATTAATTTTCATATTTGATTTTATGACTTATACAATCAGAGTTAGATTTTACTAATTGTTTAATAATATCTGGTCTACAATCCAAACTTTCTATTTCATTTATATCAAACCATTTAAAATTAACATTACAATCTTTGCATTTTATTTCATCTTTTTTTGTACAATCAAAAGAATTATCTAAATAAGCTTCATATATAAATAAAAGTTCTTGTTGTTTTTTGCCCATCCAAGAGAAAAAGTTTTCTGAAATATTAATTAATTTTAAATCGTCAATTTGTATACCTAATTCTTCGTTTATTTCTCTTTTTATTGCTATTAAACTACTTTCGCCAAAATGGACTCTTCCACCAATCATATTCCAAAATAAGTTGTTATTTTCTAATAAAACTTTATTTTTATATCTTATTAATAAAGCTACTCTAAAATTAAATTTATTGTTTTTATTTACAAAACTTATATTATCTTCATCCATTTTTTTAATCTCCATTAAGATTATATCATAAAAGGAAGTTTTTTTAAAGAATAAATAGAAACTTTAATTAGAATCAATAATTTCATCAATTTTATCATCTTGAGTGCTAAATTCATAAATCACATTCTTTTCATTACTTATTGCAAAACATGTTTTAGAGTCTAAAAAATAGAAATAGCTTATATTTCCAAAATAATCTTTTAAACTTTGCATGGAAATGTTATTTTTTAAACTTTTCGATAACAAATCATAAGCTTTCTCATATTCTTTTAGTTTAATGTGATAAATGAATTCGTAACATACAAGTTTATTAGGTAAAATTTGTGAAGAGAGTGAATAAATCTTTTCTTTATTTTTTAAACCTTCATTATCTACAATATATTCATTTGACATATTTTGATAAATACTGTTTTCTTCTTCATTAACAATAAAGCCATTATCTTTTATTTCAATATTTTTGCCTTGAAAAAGTTTAGCCTTGTTTGTTTTTATATTATAAGTAATTATAGACTGACTATTTTGATTATCAAATTTAATATAGTTTATAAATTTAAAATTTCCTACTTTTATATTTGTAATTTTTGTTGGTAAATAAACTAACTTTTTGTGTTTATCAGTAGAAAAAATAATTTTATCATTTAAAACTTCCAATTTACTTTGCTCGTTGTTATAATTTAATTGAAAGACTGCAATATTTTCAGTAATTAATCCATCTAATAAAAATATAATAATTTTTTTGTCTTTTTCAATGCTTCTATAAAATTTACAATCTTTTTCTTTTAATGAAATTTCAAAAGCATATTGTTTATTTTTATTTATAGGATAAATTGATATTTTTTCATTTTCATTAAAATTATCAAAAACTACATGCTCATTTTGTTCAAGCATTAATGATTGTTCTTTATAAACTGCAAGACATTCATAAGGGGAATAAATTTCAATAGTTTTCATATTGATAAGTTATGCACAAAAATTTGACAATATACTTAATAAATCTTTAAATTTTATTGGTTTTTATAGTATAAAAATAAATTTGTTTGTCTATAAATTTGTCAAGGAGAAAATATATGAAAAAAGGAATTTGGAAAAATCAAGAAGTTAAAGAATTGTTTAAAACTGTAGAAGAAATTAAAAATAGCAACAAATCATTAAAAGAAGCATTTATAGAACATGCTAAAAAGTTTAATAGGAAACCTAATAGCGTTCGTAATTATTATTATCATGAAGTAGATAATTTAAGTAGTGACAAAGATAGACTAAAAAAGCTTGCTATAGATTTATCTAAACATAAAAAAAGTGAAATTGTGTACTTTACAGAAAATGAAGAGAACGAACTTTTGCAAGAAATTGATAAATTAGTTAAAAATGGAGTATCTGTTAGACAAGCCTGTTTAAAGCTTTCTAAAGGAGATATATCTTTAATGCTTCGTTATCAAAATAAATATAGAAATTATTTAGCTAAAAATACTATAAAAGAAGAAAAAGATAAATCTAATAATATTATTAAATTCACTAACAAAAAAACAACTATATCTGATAATGACATTCAAGCTTTATTTATGGGACTTGTAAGACTGGTTAAGAGAAATGCTCAAGAGGAGGTTGAGTCAAAGAATAGAATTTTGATTGAAAAAGCAAATCAACAATTAAGGTCAGCACTTTTAGATATATCTGGCAAAGAAAAACAAATTAAAATGCTTAAAGAAAGTTTTGTTAAAATAAAAGAAGAAAAAGGAAAATTAGAACAAGAACTTTTTAAATTAAAATGTGATAAAGCTAATAAACTTCGTCAAAAGCTAAACAAATTAGAAAATCGAGCAATTACAGATAATTTATAAAAAACATGATTAATTAATCATGTTTTTTATTTAATATATTTTAGAATAAAGTTTTTTGCCACATTTTATCAATAGTATTATAAAAGTTGTTAACAAAATTAGTAAAAGAATAATAAAGAACAGATAAAAAATTTCAAATGTGAAATAAAAATTAATTTCAAAGTATAAAAAGTAATATAGTAAAATTGGAATAATGTTCGTAACCATTGAAGTTGCCAAAGTTAAGAATACACTTAAACCTTGTTTAACTGCTTGTGCTTCATTATTCCAGTTTAACCTTGGCCATTTTAAATTAGTTAAAAGTCCTAATATTGCAAAAGTTAAACAAGTAATAATGTTTGCTATAATTACAACAATTATCTGTGTGAAAGAACATGTAAATATTGAAAAGAAAATTATATTAGATATTATTATAAATGGCAGATGAATAAAAATTGAAAACATTATTTTTGAAATTGCTATCATTTTAAAACTTATAGGTAAAGATTTGTAAACGACAAATTTATTTCCTTCTATTGAAATCGAACTGGAAGTAGTAGGAGTCATACTAACCAATATTCCAGACGCTGAAGCAAAAATACAAATTATTAATTCTTTTGGCAGTGCATTAGCTGAAACTATATTATTCCCTGCAATTCCTAAACTTATAGAAAAAGCAATTAATATAAAAAGTCCGACCATACAATTAATTATATAGATTGCACTATTAAAGAAATTTGAACTTTCTTTATGAATTAAAGATTTAAATATAGATTTTTGATTATATTTGTAAGGTTTATTAGAATGTTTTGCATAGTTGGTCTGGAGTTTATTGTTTATTTTGATATAACTTATACTTATCAAAGTTATACTGATTAAAGCATAAAAGAATGTGATTGCAAGAAAAATAACAAAATATACGAAATTTCCTGTAGTAATTGCCATAAATAAAAAGTAAATATGTGAAAAAACTATTTTTATCCATAGAGGTATGCCATTTATAAAAAAATTTGACATAAAATCGCTATTTGAAGAAATAAAAATAAATGCCATTAAAGTTATTGTAAATACTATAGTAAGTATATTATTTATGAGAGTTTTGTTTTTAAACTTAATTGTTATAAAGTTTATTATTGATGCAAAAATTGAGCCTATAAGTTGAGAGAAGGTTGGTAAAATAAAAAGAGCTAAAACTGCATAAACTACAGAAGCTATTGTTACCGGATTAAATATAAAATAAACAACATAAGCTGGAAAAATTATAGCAATGCTATACATAAAAGCAATGAAGTAAGAGCTTAGATATTTCGCAATAATTATATTGATAGGTTTTATTGGTAGTGATGACAAAAATGAATAATCTCTATTTTTGTAGTATTGATTTTGTGAATCGTTTACATTAATTAACAATATTGTAAAAACAGAAAACAAAAGACCTACAAATAGAATTAGTTCGCTTTTTCCAACTGCTTTAAATGATTGTGCAATTCCGAAAAAAGCAAAACCTATTGCTAAAGCCATAATAGCGAAAATACCAATTAAAAACAAATAACTTTTTGCAAACTTATTTTTTTTAGATTGTAGCATTTGTCCGATAATTTGTTTTATATAAATACTAGTTAAATTAATTATGTTTTTCATTTGCCATCTCCAAGAAAATTTCTTCCAAACTATCATTTTTGGTTATTTCTTGCATAGAATCAAAAGCTAAAAGTTTGCCTTCTTTTATTATTGCTACCTTATCGCATATTTTTTCTGCAACATCAAGGACATGAGTTGAATAGAATATTGTAACATTTTGATTTGCCAGTTCTCTCATAATTTGTTTAAATTCATGACTTGATATTGGGTCTAATCCAACAAAAGGTTCATCTAACAAAAGAACCTTTGGGGAATGAATAAGAGCGCTAACAATAGCAAGTTTTTGTTTCATTCCGTGACTGTATGAGGAAATAGGTGAGGATAAGTCATTAAAAATTTCTAGTCTTTTTGAGTATTCTTCTATTTTCTCTTTTCTTGTTGTTTTATCTAGTTTGAAAACATCAGCAATAAAATTTAAATAATCAATTCCTTTTAAATGTTCATAAAGTTCAGGATTGTCAGGAATGTATGCTAAAATTTGTTTTGCTTCCATAGATTTTTGAGTAACATTAATTTTGTCAACTAGAATTTCACCTTCAAAATCTATAATTCCTGCTATGGCTTTTAAAGTTGTTGTTTTTCCAGCTCCATTAGGACCAATAAAAGCACAAATTATGCCATCTTCAACTCTTAAAGATAAATTGTCTACAGCAATTTTGTCGTTATACTTTTTTGTTAAATTATAAATTTCAAGCATAATACTCCTTTGTATAAATATATTTTTATTGTGAACATTATATCATACAAATACATTAATTAACAACTATTTTGATTTAAAAATATGTCGATATTTGTCTGTAATTAATTTAATAATTAATTATTTATTTAAATTTATTTTATTAAATAAAAAAATATATTTAATTAATA
>CASEOW010000028.1 GCA_949289785.1 uncultured Bacillota bacterium
ATTCTTTCTGGGTCATTTATAATTCTTTGAACAAAAGTTCCTGTATCATGGTCAGAATATGTTTTTGAATTTAATTTAAATGCTTGTTTTGCTAAATCCAAGTTCATTTCAGCCATCATTTTGTTAGAGCATTTTAAATATACTAAATTCGACAAATACCAACATAATCTTTTAAGTAAAATAATTCCAGCAACCAATAGCATTGTAAAGATAGCAATTTTAAACTCGCCAATAGTGATTTTTTCAATACTTGATGCAAAAAAAATTGTTTCTAAAATTGTGCAAGCTGACGCAATTAAATTAATTAAAATATAAGCAATAATGTTTTTTTTATTTTTTGAAATGTAATATTTTAAACTTATTTTTGCATTCATAAAATTCTCCTAAACATTAAAAATATAAATGATAATATAAATCATTTCTAAGATAGTGAATAAATTATAACTAATTATTATAATTATTTAAACACATAATACTAAGAGTGTCAATATTTACGTAAAAAAAAGTAGGGGATTATTCCTACTTTTTTTAATTATTACGATTAGCAAGAGCATCAAGTTGAGATTGATGACGCTTGAAAAAATCTTCTTTTTCTTTAAGAAATTTTAATTCTCTATTTTTAGTTTTATCTAAAACATTTTCATAGTTTTCAAAAATATAATTCCAGTTGAAACATTTTTCTTTATCAAATCCTAAATATTCTGCAACATTTTCAGTTCCTGAAGGAGCAACAGGGTGTAACAAAATATTAGCAATATATATCATTTGTAAAGTGTCAACGGTTAATTGTTTAAGTTTTTCTTCATCATTAACTGCATTATCAATTTGTTTAACCCAATTTTTATTGATATTTCTAATAAATACATCAATAACATTATAAACTTGATGAAATTTTTTGTCTGACATAAATCTTTCATAGTCTAATATAGATTTTTTACAAATTTCTTTTATTTCATCACTAGGTTTTTGATTTGGGATAATTCCATTAAAATGTTTTTGAGTAGAATAGAAGAAAGTTCTTAATATTCTATTATAAACATTAGTTAAAAGGTTACCTTCAATAACCATTGGATCTATAGATTCGTCATCTTTAGCATCATTATCAAAAGCTTTAGGATTTAAACTAACATTGTTATTTGCAAGATTCATTGCCATAAAATGTATTCTTACTTGTTCTGGGGTATAATGTTCAAGAAATTCAAGTGCCATTGGAGGTTTTACAGAACCGGATGAACTTGCTTTCTTATTCATATATAAAATAGATTTTATAGGATTAATTTTAGTAATTCTTAAACTGTCATCAGTAGGGTTAAGTTTAGGATTTTCTCCTTGTGTATAAAGCCAAATAGCTTGTTGTGCAGGTCCATAAAAATATAAATTATCTTCACCTAAAAATTGATAAACTAAACCGTCATCACTACACCAATATTTTTTCCATTCATTTTCATCTTTACCAATACTTTCTAAATAAGCTTTACTAAAAGATATAGGAGCCCAAAGACTTTCTGGCCAAACATAGAAGGTTTGATTTTTTATACCATTTACTTCAGGACAAGGAACGCCCCAGTCTATGTTACCAGTTAATCTAAAAGGTGTTAATGTTTTGCCAGTTCTATATCTTATTTCATGTTTAGCTAAGATTTCGCAAGCTTTTTCTCTTTCTTCTAGTGAGTTAAAAACTATAGTAGCACTAGGTGCTTTTTCATTTCTATCAAGTTCTTCAAAAGATGGAAGTTGAGATTTAATATCATTAAATTTATCGAAAAACTCTCTTTTAATATATATTTCAGGTTTTTTGAAAAATTCACGAATTTCTTTGACCATAAATTGACAAGTATCACTTTTTCTATCAATAGAATCTATCCATTCTTTAAGGATATCGTTGCATTTTTCTAAGTCAAAATATAAATTTTCTACTTTTATTAATTTAGGTGTTTTGCCACTTAAAGCACTTATGGGGTCAATTAAATCTTGAGGAAGATATTGATGACCTAAATCACATTCATCAGCATATCCTTTTTCACTTTGACAATTTTCTATTGGACATTTACCAACAACTTGTCTACCATTTAATAGACATTTATGTTCCTCATCATAGAATTGTAAAGAACTATGCACAGAAATCATGTTAGCTTTTAAAAGTTTGTCTAAAAACCATTTACTTGTTTCATTGTGTATTTCACCAGCTCTGCCAAGTGCTGATGCTCCAAATAAATTGAAGTCTATTTCAAACTTTTTAAATATATCTTTCTGTAAATTATGATTTTTTTCAACATATTCTTTTATACTTTCAAATTCTGTATTTCCTTCTTCTTTTAGTTTTCTAAAAGATTCTACAGCAGGGGAACCATAACAATCAGTTCCAGAAACAAAAATCACATTTTCACTACCAATTCTATCACGCATAAATCTAGCGAAGATATCGGCTCTTAATGTCATTCCTAAATGCCCAAAATGTAATAATTTATTTCCATAAGGCATACCAGAAGTTATAACAGCTTTTTTAGGAAAACTTGGTCTAGGTCTTACAAATTCGTTCATTTTAAACTCCTTATTATAATTTTATCCTTTTTTATTTTTAATAATTTAAAAATTTAAAATATTTATATAATTAAATTTTTTTATTTATTTTAATTGAATTAATTGTCATTTTTTAAAAATGATAATTTATTTTTTATTCTAGAAAGTGCATTATCTATACTTTTTTTATTAAGATATGTTAAAGAAGAAATTTCATTGTATGAGTATCCTTTTAGATATAAACAAAATACCTTCCATTCCATATCGCTTAAATTGTTTTTTATTTGTTTTTTTATTTCTTCAAGTCTTTCTTTTTCTAATAATTTATCATCAGGGGAAGGTAGTAATGATGGAATTAAAATTTCGATATCACCTTCTTCATCATCATCTTGAAATTGTTCAATTATAGGCAGTGCTGACGAAAGAACTTTATTTTTTTCAGAGCTGGCAATTTTTATAGCACTTTGAATTTGATGTTTAATACATGTATTAGCAAAAGTTTTAAACAGAGCATTTTTATCGTCTTTAAAATGTATTATTGCTTTATAAAGCCCAATCATTCCTTCTTGAATTAAATCTTCTAAATCTCCACCAGATAAGAAATAGCTTCTTGCGATTTTGTTTACTAAAGATTTATATTTTGAAAGCAAAATGTTTAGCGCATTTTCATCGCCTGCTTGAGCTTTTTTAGATAAAATTTCATCACTCATTAGTTTGAACTCCTTTGTCTTAATACTTCAAATAAGAAAACTCCGCAAGCAACAGAAGCATTTAAAGAATTTATTTTTCCTTTCATTTCAAGACTAAGAGTTGCGTCACATTTTTCTTTAACAGTTTTTCTTACTCCAAATCCTTCCGAACCAATTACTATAGCTACATTTTTTTGAATTTTTGTTTGATAAATGTCTTGTCCTTGAGCATCAGTTGCATAAACCCAAATGTCATTTTCTTGAAGTTTTTTTATAGCATCTTTAAGATTTGTAACTCTAGCAATAAGCATATTAGAAATTGCTCCTACACTAGTTTTTATTACTGTTTCATTAACTTGGACTTGCCTATCTTTAGGTATAATAATACCATGAACTCCAGCACATTCACAACTTCTTATAATAGCTCCAAAATTATGTGGGTCTTCAATTCCATCTAACAACACAATAAATGGATTTTCACTAAGATTTTTAGCTTTATCTAAAATATCATCGATGTCGCAATAAGAAAAATCCACACATTCCAAAATGTAACCTTGATGGTGTTGTGTTTTAGATTTTTTATCTAAAATTTGCCTAGATAAAAATTCAAATTTAACTTTTTTTGATTTTGCTAAATTTATTATTTCATCGTTTCTTGTTTGAAAATTTTTATCTATTAATAATTTATTTATTGTAATATCACTATTTAAAGCACTGATTACAGCATTTTTTCCTTCAATTAGCATAGACAATTCCTTTTTTAATTAATTTTTGTATAATATAAAAAATATTTTTAAATTTAAATCTTTCGACAAAAATATTAGTTAATTTTAGTTGTAGAAGCTTCTAAAACAAAATTTAGCCTTTCAAAGTTTTCGGACAAATAAAGATATCCTATTAATACTTCATAGCTTGTAGCCATATTATAATCGCTAGAAGTAGAATTTTTAGCTTGATGTTTAGGTTTTGCATTTCTAGCTCTTCTTACTATTTCAAGTTCAACATTATTAAGCATGGGGAGTATATTTTTTAAAGTTTGAGCTTGGTTTGATGCTTTGCATTTTGAAGATGAAAAGGAATTATAGTTATTCATTTTCAAATTATCAAATTCCAAGCTTTTTTCTCTTATATATAGTGTATGAACACTATCACCAATAAAAGCCAAAGGTAATAAATTTGTTTTCAATATTTTTTCAAGTAATGTTTTCTTGTCCATAATGTATACCTTTTATTTTCATTTTTAAAATTAATTTAAGTTATAAAATCAGAAAATAGTTATTTTATGACTGAAATTTAATTGTTAAATCTAAACAACATTACATCTCCATCTTGAACAATGTAATCTTTACCTTCAATTCTTACTTTACCTTTTTCTTTTGCTTTAATAAACGAACCAGCTTCTATTAAATCATGATAAGAAACAACTTCTGCTTTTATAAATCCTTTTTCAAAATCTGAATGAATTTTACCTGCTGCTTGAGGTGCTTTTGTCCCTTTATTAATAGTCCAAGCACGAACTTCTTTTTCTCCTGCAGTTAAAAAACTCATCAAACCTAGCAAATCGTAACTTGCATTGATTAATTTTTCTAAACCACTTTCATTTATACCGAGTTCTTCTTTAAAAATAAGTTGTTCTTCTTTATCAAGAGAAGCAAGTTCTTCTTCAATTTTAGCACAAAGAACGATAACTTTTGCGTTTTCGGTTTTTGCAAATTCTTTAACTTTTTTTACATAATCATTTTCTTCTTTACCAATATCGTTTTCACTAATATTAGCAACATAAATAACTGGTTTAGCTGTAAGAAGTTGAAGGTTTTTAAGTATTTTAATTTCTTCTTCATCTTCTATAGCAATACTTCTAGCTGGCATATTATTTTCTAAAGCATTTTTAATCCTTTCAGTTAAATTGACACTAGCAATTAAAGATTTATCTCCAGTTTTTACAAGTTTTGCATTTTTTTCATAAATTTTTGTTACTTGTTCTAGATCAGCTAAAGCTAATTCTAAATTGATAATTTCTATATCACGCAAAGGATTAATGCTTCCATTTACATGAATTATTTTGTCATTTTCGAAACATCTTACTACATGAACTATAGCATCAACTTCACGAATATGGCTTAAAAATTTATTTCCGAGTCCTTCACCTTTGCTTGCTCCAGCAACAAGTCCTGCAATATCAACAAATTCTATATTTGCAGGAGTGATTTTTTGTGTATTATACAACTTGCCTAATTCAATAAGTCTATTATCAGGAACATCAACTATTCCTACATTAGGTTCTATTGTGCAAAAAGGGTAGTTTGCACTTTCTGCTCCAGCATTTGTAATAGCATTAAATAGTGTACTTTTTCCGACATTAGGTAGTCCAACAACTCCAATTTTCATAATAAAAATCCTTTTAAAATTATTTTAGAAATTAAGTTATTTATTTAAATAATAAAATATAAACTTTTCCGCTTATATTATAGCAAATTAAATTTTATTTTTAAATAAAAATTAAAACATTTATAAAAACTTTTTATTTTATAAATAAATTATTACAATAGAAGTTATTATCTGTAAGTTACAAAAGTTAAAAAATAAAAAAGTTCTAATCATAGAACTTTTTTATTAATTTTTATTTAAGTTATTCTTTAGGAACTTCTACTTCAGTTACAACTTCATCTGAATCTTTATCTTCTTCTTTCTTTTCTTCTTTATCGCTGTCTTTTTCTTTATCTCTGTCTTTTTCTTTTTCTTTCTCTTTTTCACGTAAAATTGAAAGTTCTTGTTCTTCTTTTACAACTTCTTTTGTATGCTTAATAAATTTAAACAAATTTGCAAGTAAAGGGTGTTTATCTTTTGATTTTAATTTTTCTTTATCTTTTTCTTTATCTTTATTTGAATTTAAATCTTTTATAGTTTTATCTAATTTTTCTTTTTTAGCTTTTTTCTTATTATCAATTTCTTTATTAACTTTATTAGCAAATTCTTGTAAAGCATTAAAAGCTTTCTTTAGTTTTTTATTTGAAATTTTTCCATTTTTATCAGTTTTAAACATTTTTGATATTTCTACTAAATTATCAAAGTTTAGATTTAAAAATTTAAATTGATTTAATTCTTCTACAGATAAATCTTTTAAAGACGTAAGAAATGAATTTTTTTGAATAAAATTAATATTTTCAGTACCAATTGCATAGAGAAGTTCTTTTATGAATTGTGGATTTTGACTATAATTTTCAGCTATACTTATTATTGAATTTACTCTGCTAGCAAATTTATTGCTAATTTTTTCATAAAAATCATATTCATCATTTGCTTTTAAATAATTTGCATCTTTGTTATTGACTTGGTTTAATGAATTTTGATTAATTTCAAATTCAATATTATCTTTTTGTTTAATGTAATTTACATTTCGTATTATTATACCTTCCAATATCATGTTTAATTCATCTTTAGATAATTTTTTCTCATTCTTTTTATATTCTTTATAAATTTTATCAACATCAATTCCTAATTTTTTATATTTTTTTAATTGATTGTTATTCTTTATTCTTTCTGCGGTGGATAATTTAGCATCCTTATTAATGATTGCTAATTTAATTTTATCAACAATATTTTCATCATATATCATGCTAAGATTTTGTCTTTGTTTAATAAAATCTTTTTGAACAGATGTTAAAGTTTTTTTATTTTTTATAAATTTTTTATATATACTAGAATTAAATATTTTTTCAATTTGTTCATTATTTAATCCAGCTTTTTGTAAAAGATTTTTAAATTTAGATTCTCTATCTTTTTCATCTTTTGTGTTGAAAACATCTAAAACATCTTTTACATCAACTAATCCTGAATCTATGAATTGTTTAATAATATTTTTTTCTGTAGGCACATTTTCATTATCAAGACCTTTTCTTTGAAGATTATATTCTTGATTTACAAAATTGTTTCCTAGTCTAGCTCTAATCATATTAAGTTTCATATTTGTATGAAAATTAATATGAGATAAACTTTGTTCAATAAAAGCTTGTAAATCTTTATCAGTTTTATATTTACTTATCAAGTCATTGAAAGTGTCATTATTATATTTTTCATTTTTACCAACAATTTCAATTAAAGCTTCTTTTAAAAGTTCGCCAATGTGTTTATCAGGATGCTCGGAAATTAATGAATTAAGTTTTTCTGTTATTTTATCTTTATTTCCTTTAAATAGATTTATAGATTTTTTTAAATGTTGATGTTTGTGTTGATTAGTTTTCATTTTATCAAACGCAGATTTTATATCTTTATCTTTAGGTAATAAGGAATTTAGAGTAGTGCTCATGATTTTAGAATCAAAATTTCCATTCATAATTTGTTCTAATATATTTTGTGAATTAGAAAAGAAAGAAATAAGATTATCAATTGATTGTTTCTTTTGTTCAAATTTGCTATCTGTTTTATCTAGTGCTTTTTTATCATTTTCTAAACTTTCTAAATAGTTTTGTTGTGCTTGATGTAAACAAATCAACTTATTTGCCAATTCTTTTGGTAATTTTTTAAGATAAGGATAATCTTTTTTATAGGATTCTTCCACTGCTTTTAAAAATTCACTTTCTTTTCCTAATTTAGGATATATTCCTAAATTTCTAGTTATCTCTATCATTTTATCTAATGGTAATAAATCATTCAAAACTTCAATTTTTTCTTTTTTATAACTGTTTTGTAAAACACAAAACTCAAGTGCATTTTTTGATTTATCAACAAAAAGATTATCTTTAGATACTGATTTTCCATCAATAGTAAGCTCTTTGGATTCATGAATTTGAATCTTATATTTATCAATTATAGCATTTAGTGAAAGTTTCTCTATATCTTTAGTGTCGATTTTTTCGTTTTTAAGTAAATCTATTAAATCTTGTTTAGCAAGCATCCCTGCTATTGATTCTGTAGTTAAAGATGAAGATTTTTTAGAATCTAAAGAAGGAAATAAAGATTTACAATTATCATCCATTGCTAAATTAGCAATTTGTTCACTATAATTATTTCTTATAAATTCATCTATATCTTTTCTTGCCTTTAGCACTTTATTATCAGCTGTGTTCCAAGAGTTATTTAAAAGTTTGTTTGTTAAAATTTCTTCTAAAGATGATAATTCTTTTAAATTAGATACTTTCGCATCATCGTTAATAAATTCTTTGATGTTGTCAGTTAACGAAGTAAATTTTATAGATTTATCAAATTGTATACTCGCATCAGAATAACAACTATGAGAGTAGATATTCAAAAAATCTAATGTGTTTTTTTCTACTTCACTTATGGAAGCAAAGTTTTCTTTAGGCTCTTTTAAAATGTTGAAAAAACTATTTAAATTATTTAATTTTTGAGTTTTTTCATAATTTTCTTTAGCAAGATTTGTAATATTATTTATATCATTTTGTTGACTTTCAGAACTGCTTAAAAAGATTCTAGATAAATTTTCTCTTTCTTCTTCAGGAAAAAGTTTAAATAATTCTCTAGTTTGTTTAACATCAGTTTCATTGTTAATACTTCTAAATAATATAATTTCTTTTGAATATTTTTTTGCTAAATCTTCTCGTTTTTTGTCGTCATAAGAATTATGGTTAAAGATTCTTCCTATTAAATCATTATCCATTTTTGAGATTATTTCTTTTTGTTGAGTGTATAGATTATTTTCAGAAGTTTGTAAATCATTATATAAAGTTAAATCTGCAATAAAGCTATCCATAGTTTCTTTATCTTCAAAGGCACGTTCTATAGTAGCTTTTATTTCATCTTTGTCAGATTTTTCTTGTTGAAAATGAGATAAATTAAATTGCTCTATTAATTGAGCTCTTTTTTCAGGGTTCTGTTCAAGGTGAATGGCTCTCATTTGATTTACCATTTCAATTCTATTGTTTAGATTATCAACTGAATAAAAATTATTTTTGTTTTCTTCAAGATTTTCAGAAGTTGAAATAATTCCGTTTTGGTAAATTTGGTCTAAAAACTTAGGTATTGGAGAAGTTTCGGTATCCTTTTCACTAGAAGATGAATAATTCAAAATTTTATTTAATTGGTTTTGTGTTTTTACATGATTTTCATCAAGATTTTTTTCATTTTCAATAAAATTATTTAAAATTTTTTCATTTTCATCTTCTTTTTCTTTTTCTTCTTCTTCTATTTTTTCAAAATCATTAATTTTTTTATCTGCAATTACATATGGTTTAAATTCAAGTTTATCAGCTACAACATGTAAGAAAGATCCTCCAGCAGCTAATCCTATACCTATAAATGCAGCAATAATATTTATTCCAGGTAAAAAAGAAAGAATTAGAGTAAATAGTCCAATCATAGCTAAAGAATTTCCTATTGCTTCAGCTTGATATTTATAAGATTTTTCTTTTCCTAAAGTTCTTCCAGGTATTACTTTTTCTATTTTTTTATATTTTATTTTATTTTCATTATCTACCTTTTTTTGTTCTGATTCGGGCTTAGATTCTGATTCGGGCTTAGATTCTGATTCAGGTTTAGGTTCCGTTACGTGTTCTAATTCTGTTTCAGGCTTTGGTTCTGATTCAGGCTTAGATTCTGATTCAGGTTTAGGTTCTGTTACGTGTTCTAATTCTGTTTCAGGCTTTGGTTCCGATTCGGGTTTAGGTTCTGTTTCAGGTTTAGGTTCTGTTTCAGGCTTTGGTTCTGATTCAGGCTTAGATTCTGATTCAGGTTTAGGTTCTGTTTCAGGCTTTGGTTCTGATTCGAGCTTAGGTTTTGTTTCAGGCTCTGATTCTGGAGTATGGTCTAATATTGTTTCTATATCATCATTTAAATTATAGTTTTTTGTGCGATAAGTAAAATTTACAGAAATAGTTTTTCTAGGATTTTCGTTATAAATAGGGTATGATTTTTTATCTATATTAATTACACCTATCTGTTGATATTGCTTTTCTTCAACTAATTTAACATTAGTTAATGAAAATTGTTTATAAAAAGAATTAAATTCTTTTGTATTTTCAATCGGAATCTCTATAGCTTTTTTATCAGAAAATTCTACTATAAACCTTTGTTTATTATTATTATCTTGTGTAAAAAATGCAAAAGCACATTCTCTATAACCACCATTGGCATATAAATAAGTTTTTTTATTTTTTTCATCTCTAATAAAAATATATGGTTTATCATTTACTGGACAATAATGAAAAGTAAAAGAACCTAATTTAGCAGGTGATTTTAATTTATTTTCTGAGTTTTCAAATCCTTGACAAAATTCAAAAACAAGATATTGGGGAATATCCTCTACAGACGCTAATTTAACAAAAGGAGTTTTTTGTTCAAGCATCTGTGAAACAAAATCCCTTTTAATAATTACATCAAAATGGCTTTCTTTACTAGTTTGTTTTGAAAAAGTATTATCACCATAATTAAGTTTTATACTTGTAGCATTTGCTGTTAAGGAGTATTCTTTTCCATCTTTTGATTTAATTGTTATAGTAAATTCGTTATTTTTAGAATTCACTGATATAGCTTTATCATTTTTATTAATGCTTAACAGACCATTGTTTAAAATTTTCAATAAATCGTCATCTTTTAAACCTACTTTTTCTGCTTGTTTTAAAAATTCCTCTTTAAGATTTTTACCTAATTTAATATAATAATTTCCATTTTTGTATTGTACAATAGAAAAAGCTGGGACATTTTTTTTATTTTTTCCACTATTATCGTTTTCATATAAGGTTAAAAGTTCATTGCTTCCATCATTATTCGTCATTTGAATTGTTTGTTTAAATTCGTAATCTCCGCTTTTACTTTTAACTTTTACATTGTTTGATATAGAAACTGGATATATTCCGTCTAAACCATTTTTTTTATTAGCCATTTAGTCTCCTTTTTAAAGATAGTATCTTTAAAATAAATATACCATCAAATTAGCAAAATGTCAAGTAATAAGCATTATAAATAGATTGACATATAAATATCTAAATACTTATTTATATCTAAAAATAAAAAAAATATCTAAAAATATATTATGATTTTACAAAAATCAACATAATAATTCAAAGTAAATTGATATAAAAAATAATTATAATAAATTTGATTTGACATTTATTTTAAATTTAGTAAAATATTTAGTTGTAAATGATTGTTAAGGAGAAATAAATGGGACTTTTTGGAAATGAAAACAATTCTCAAGTAAAGAAATTAAAAAAGATAGCTGATAAAGTTATAGCATTGGAAGATAAATTCAAATCTTATTCAAATGAAGAACTTCGTGCTTGTACTGAAGAATTTAAAAATAGATATAAAACAGGGGAATCATTAAACGATCTTCTTCCTGAGGCTTTTGCTGTAGTTAGAGAAGCTTCTACTCGTGTTTTAAATATGCGCCATTTTTATGTTCAGATTCTAGGTGGAATAGCATTACACCAAGGTAGAATTGCTGAAATGGGAACAGGTGAAGGTAAGACTTTAGTTGAAACATTACCTGCATATTTAAATGCTTTAACTGGAAAAGGTGTTCATATTGTTACAGTAAATGAATACCTTGCTAAGCGTGATGCTTCTTGGATGGGAAAAATTTATAAATTTTTAGGATTAACTGTCGGAGTTTCTTTAAATGGTCAGCAAGATGATGAAAAAAGAAAAGCTTATCTTGCTGATATAACTTATACTACTAATAATGAATTAGGTTTTGATTACTTAAGAGACAATATGGCTAGAAATAAAAACGAAAGAGTTCAAAGAGGTTTAAATTTTGCTATTGTCGATGAGGTTGATAGTATTTTAATAGATGAAGCTAGAACACCTTTGATTATAAGTGGTAGGGGTGGTAAGAGCACAGATGGATATGAACTTGCTCAAAAATTTGCAAATACATTGAGAAAAGATGATGTTGATATTGATATAAAAACTAAGCAAATTAATCTTACAGATAAAGGTATTACAAAAGCAGAAGCTTTTTATAAAATTGACAATCTTTCAGACATAGAGAATATAGAAATTTTGCATTATATAAATAATGCGTTACGAGCTAATTTCATAATGCATAGAGATGAAAACTATATTGTGAAAGATGGAGAAGTAATTATTGTTGATGAGTTTACAGGTAGACTTTCTGTAGGAAGAAGATTTAGTTCAGGTTTACATCAGGCTATTGAAGCAAAAGAAGGTGTTGATATTCAAGATGAAAATCAAACTTTTGCAACTATTACTTTTCAAAATTTCTTTAGATTATATACTAAATTATCTGGTATGACTGGTACTGCAAAAACTGAAGAAGGTGAATTTAGAACTATCTATAATCTTGATGTAGTTTCGATTCCACCAAATCTTCAAAAGAAAAGAATTGATTATCCTGATATTATGTATATTACCGAAAAAGGTAAAATTACAGCAATTATTGAAGAAATAAGAAAATGCAAAGAAACAGGTCAACCTGTTCTAGTCGGCACAATAAACATTGATAAATCAGAGTTAATATCTAGAGCTCTTAAGCATTTAGGAATTAAACATCAAGTTTTAAATGCTAAGAATAATGAAAAAGAAAGTGAAATTGTTGCACAAGCTGGTAGACTTGGTTCTATAACCATTGCTACTAACATGGCTGGTCGTGGAACTGATATTTTACTTGGTGGTAATCCTGAATTTTTAGCTACTCATGAAATGAAAGATAAAGGATTTACTGATGAAGAAATATCTTATGCAACCGCTTTTTATACTGTAGAAGATAAAAATTTAGAAAATGCTAGAGAAGAATACAGAAAATTATTTGAAAAATACAAAAAAATCACTGACGAAGAAAAAGAGAAAGTTAAAGCTTTGGGCGGACTTCATATAATAGGTACTGAAAGACACGAATCGCGTAGAATTGATAATCAGCTTCGTGGTCGTGCTGGAAGACAAGGAGATCCAGGTTCTAGTGTATTCTATATAAGTCTAGATGATGATTTATTTAAGAGATTTGCTACTGATAAGTTGAAAAAGATTTTAGCATTTTTTAAAATTGATGATTCTACACCAATTCAAATGAAAGCTGTTGCTAGACAAGTTGAAGCTTCTCAAAAACGCATAGAATTACAAAACTTTTCTATTAGAAAAACTGTTTTGCAATTTGATGATGTAATGAATAAACAAAGAGAAATTATTTATGGTGAAAGAAATAAAGTTTTAGATGGAGAACCAATCCATGAACACATTATGAATATGTTTCCAGAAGTAATTTCAAAGAGCGTGTATAAAGTTATAAGTGATGAAAAACCTTATTATGAATGGGATTTGAAAGCTTTAAACAAAGAACTTGAAAATGGTCTTTTAGAAAAAGAAAGTAATACTATTGATGATGATTTTGTAGAGGGGTGTGATGTTGCTGACATTATTGAAAAAGTTTTTGATAATGTTAAAGAAAGATTTAATCAGCGTCAAGATGAAATGAAAGCAATAGGTATAGATTTTGAAGATATAGAAAGAAATGTTCTTTTAAGAATGGTTGATATAAATTGGATGAGCCAAATTGAAGATATGCAAATTATGAAAGATGAAATCATTTCAAGACAATTTGGACAGCAAGATCCTGTTTTAGCATATAAAAAAGAAGGATTTGAAATGTTTGATAATATGATTGATAAAATAAAAGAAACAACATGCAAAATTCTTTTAAATGCTAAAATTCAACATGCTCCTCCACAACCAGAACCACAACCAGTAAAAATATTATTTACAGGAAAAGAATTAACTCCAGAAGAAAGAGCTCAAAAACAAAATCAGTCAAAACTCAAAGTGCAGAAAACTGTATATAATGATAAACCTAAAATAAGTAGAAATGATCTTTGTCCTTGTGGAAGTGGTAAAAAATACAAGAATTGTTGTTGGGATAAAGACCACAACAATTAATAAAAACATTAAAAAATCAGGATTAATTAAAATTCTGATTTTTTTTAAAATATTTTTACATATTTATAAATTGTGTAGAAGTTATGTATTTTTATCTTAATTTTTAAATATTATAATTGTAATGAAGTTGAAAGATAAAAAAAGTGTAATATTTTTTTTTCAAAAATGTTTAGTTTTTGTTTTGAGTTGAAAATCATTTATGATAAAATTCTTTATAAGGAGCGTTGTTAATGAAAACTTTTATTTATCCTGCTGTGTTTATAAAAGATGAAAAAGAAGGTTTATATAAAGTGTTTTTTCCGGATTTAGATATTACCACTGATGGAACTATCATGGAGGAAGCATTTCTTTATGCAAAAGAATGTTTGATTGCATATTTTACTTATGCTGAAAAATACGAAATGGATTATAATCTTCCAACTGATTTTGAATTAGTACGCTCTAGTTTGAAAAATGGCGAAATAGCAATGCTTATAGATGCTGATATTGAATAAGTATTAACCAATTAAAAGATTTTAAATGATCTTATCAATGTTTATAATTATGTATAAATTTAATAAATATTGATTCTTAAATAAGATATTAAATTAGCATTTCTAACTTATGTATTACATATATTTTATATCTATATAGTTAGTTTTAAATAATTTTAATAAAATAAAATTTTTTGTTGACAATAGTTACTTAATATGTTATCATAATGCTAGCACTTCTTTTAGGGGTGTTAGTTTTTTGTTAGGAGAAGAAAAATGGCAACACCAAAACGCAAAAATATCATTCTTGCATGTACAGAATGTCAAGAAAGAAACTATGCATCAAGCAAAAATACTGCTTCAAATCCAGAAAGAATTGAAATTACAAAATTTTGTTCTCGTTGCGGAAAAAGAACAGTTCATAAAGAAACTAAATAATTATCGGGGGTCTTATGTCTAAAAACAAAAAGTCGAAAAATAAAAAGTCAAATAAGATAAATGTTCAAAACTCAATTGTCGAAAATAACGAATTGAAAGAAGAAAATATAAGTGGAGATAACACAAATTCTCAACCTATTCAAGCTTTACAAAAAGGTAAAGTAGAAGCTGATAAAAATCAGAAAAACCAATCTAAAGACAATTCGAAAGAAAATAAGACTAAGAAAACAAACGATAAAAAGAAAGATAAGAAAGACAAAGTTAAGTTAAGAACCAAGGCAAAAGAAACATTTTCTGAGTTAAAAAAAGTTTCTTGGCCAACTTTTGGTAAAGTTTGTAAAAAAACAGGTGTGGTACTCGTAGTAGTGCTTGTCTTTGCAGTTGTCATATTTGGAATTGACTATTGTTTAGGACTTTTAATAAACTTGATAAAATAAATGAGGTTTTAATATGGAAGAAAAAGACGCAGTAGAATTAACATCTAGTCAAGAAAATCAATTAGCAATTGATGAAACAAATCAAAACAACGCATCTATTCAAGAAGAAAATGTTAATATTCAAGAAAATGAAAATGATTTTCAAAATGAAGATGAAAAAAGTTATCAAGAGTTTGTAGATTCTTTGCCAGCTAAATGGTATGTTTTGCATACTTTCTCAGGATATGAAAATGTTGCAAAAGAAAATTTAGAGACTGTTGTTGAAAAATTTAATCTACAAGATAGAATATTTGATATTGTTATCCCAATGGAAGATGTTGTTGAAGAAAAAAATGGAAAGAAAAAACTTGTTCAAAGAAAAGCTATGCCTTGCTATATTCTTGTTAAAATGAAATATGCCGATGACTTATGGCATAATGTAACAAGAACAAGGGGAATTACAGGTTTTGTTGGACCAAAAGGTCGTCCTCTTGCTTTAACTGATGATGAAGTTGTTAAACTTAGACTTGAAAAAATCAAAGTAGATGTTGATATTAAAGAGGGAGACAAGATTGAAATTGTAGATGGTGCTCTTAATGGTATGATTGGCATAGTTAAATCAATTAATCTTGAAACAGGTATTGTATCTGTAATCGTAGAAATGTTTGGCAGAGAAACTAATGTTGACCTTGAATTAAGTCAACTTAGAAGAATTAATGCCTAATGTTTAAATTTATTAATTCAAAAAATTTACAAAAATCATATACGATTAATCTTTCAAAATATTAATGGTATAACATGTTTTAAGAAATTAAAACATTTAATTATACACTAGAAATTGAAATCTTTATTAAACTTTTAATGTAAAATAAAAATAAATCATCTTTATAAATTAAAAACAAATAAAGATTATAAATTTCTTTTAAAATCGTGGGAGAATGGAACTGCAACCATTCAAAAAACCACATATAAGGAGGGAAAAATGGCAGAGAAAAAAATAACTGCAGTTGTAAAATTACAACTCGAAGCAGGTAAAGCCACTCCAGGACCACCAGTAGGTTCTTCTCTTGGACCTCATGGTATCAAT
>CASEOW010000029.1 GCA_949289785.1 uncultured Bacillota bacterium
CACAAAGGAAAAACTTGACATACTTGTTAAAGTTAAAATTAGTGACAAGAAATATATCACGATTGCGAAAATGTTGCACCATTATTAAATTAAACAAGCTTATTGAGATTAATAAAAATCCCACTATGTAAGAAACAAAAAAAGACAGCGAATAAAATTTTTATCACTATCTTTTTTTGCTAGTTTCAAAAGTTTGCAACCTTAATCTTGATTTTTTTATGTTATCAATATAAAATATTTCAATAACTTTTATTTTAAATTAACTCTTTAATAAAAACACACTTAAAATATAATAAAAACATAACATTACTATAAAATTAGAAAAACAAGCATAATTTTAACAAAATAATAACAAATAAACATTAAATTGAAGTAAAATATTATTAATATGTTAAATAATCCTTTTTAATTTTTGTTTTTAATTTGTATATTTTCATTATATTTTTGTAAACTTAAAAATTTATACTTAAACTTATTTCAAGTTAAAAATCAATATGTTTTCTTGACTTTATTTAAATATAAGAATAAAATCATTCTATATATTTTAATTAAAAATAAAAGGATAGGAAACATGAATTGTATTATATTGCATGGTATGAGTTCATATTTAGAAGATAGTTTTGGAATTAATCTTTCTAATAGAATTAAAAATATGGGTTTTAATATTTTATTACCCCATTTTCCACTTAATGAAAAAATAACATTAGAAAAATGGGAAAATATCGCTAAAGAATATTCTTCTTTTTTTAATAACTCTTTAGTTATATGCCATAGCTTATCTACTTTATTTATTTTGAAATTTTTAAGAAAATATAATTTAAGCTGTAAAGCATTAATTACAATAGCTGGTGGATATAGTAACGAAATAGAAAATGAAAAATATATTTATCTCAAAGACTTCATTCCAACTATACAAGATTTTTCATATGCAAAAAATAATATTATGCATAGATTTTCATTATATAGTAATAATGACCATATTTTTTCACAAAAACAGCTTTTAGATTACATATCATTATTAGATTCAAAACCTATTTTTCTGGAAAATTGTGGCCACTTTGGTGTAAGTAGTGGAATAAAAGATATACCTGAAGTAGAAAAGATTATTAAAACAATTTTTTAAAAGCTTTATTTTAAAACTAACTATGAATTATAAAATATAATTTTATCTCTAAAATAATGTAAAAAATAATTTCAAAATCTATTTTATTGTGAATTTATTTTAAAATATTTGATTTTTATAATAAAAGACATTTTGAAACTAAAAATAAAATTGATTAAACAAAACTTTTAATAAATTTACATAGTTATCAATACAAAAGGACATTTATGTTAAATGTCCCTTTTTATATTTCTTTTATTTAAAAAAAATATTTTTTAATTTTCTCTTGGGTCATCACCTTTTTCTTCTTCATAGCATTTTCGAACTGATTCCAAAGAAAACCCGTATAATACAATATTTTTATTAGAATCACACATTCCACAAACAATTTTTCGAGGATTAGCTCCTGACATCATTCCAATTAAACCTGTTCCAATAGATATTGAAGCAATTTCTTCTTTGTCATCTATTTTAATGTATCAAAACATGTTTTAATAACCTCATCTTGATGCTTTCCCCAACCATTTTTCAATGAATGACATACTAATGCATGATAAGTAATTCCGTCAATTTTTTTAGAAAAAGCTTCTCCTAACTTATGTTCACCAAAATTTGCTAATTCAGGCCATCCTTTTTTAGCTATAGCACCAGCGAATCCCGCATCATTATATCCTTCTGTATTTATTGCAAATGCGATATGTTTACAATCAATCAGTTTGGAATATATCTCCTTTTTGCGTTTTATTTATCATATAATTCCTCCATATGATAATTATAATATATCACGATAAAATGTCAACATTTATTTTCTAAAAAGATATTATAGTAATTAAATGATTCATTAAAAAAACGCTTAAAGGCGTTTTTTTAAAATTCTTCAGAAAGTATTTCAAAATAAGAACCTGGATGGTTACAAACAGGACATTCTTTAGGTGCATTTTCACCTACATAAATATGTCCACAATTTCTGCAAATCCAAACTTTCTTTTCAGTCTTATTAAAAACTTTACCTTCTTTAACAAGTTTAGCAAGAGCATTATATCTTTCTTCATGTCTTTTTTCAATTTGACCTACTGCTTCAAATTTATAAGCAAGTTCCATAAATCCTTCTTCTCTTGCTTCTTGTGCCATTCTTGCATACATATCAGTCCATTCTCCATGTTCACCTGAAGCTGCATCAATTAAATTTTCATATGTTTCAGGAATAGAGCCTTCATGTAATGCTTTAAACCAAATTTTTGCATGCTCTTTTTCATTATTGGCAGTTTCTTCAAAAATAGAAGCAATTTGTTCAAAACCATCTTTTTTTGCTTTAGAAGCATAATATGTATATTTATTTCTTGCTTGACTTTCGCCAGCAAAAGCTTCCATAAGATTTTTTTCAGTTTTAGTTCCTTTTAATTCTTTCATGTTAACCTCCTCTTGTATTATAACACAACAATTATAATTAACAAAGAAAAATTAATATTATTTGTCGTCTTAAAAATTTATATTTTTATTAAAAAATTTAATTTTCTATCCAATACAAGATAAAAACTTACTTAAATATTAACTTAACCTGTATTTTAAAAATATTTACCAAAACTATAGATAACTTGTTCACTATTAATCATAAAATAATTTAAAATATATATTATAAATATCTTAAAATTATACATAATCAAAATATATTAGTTATGATTTGATAACAATATATTTTATTAACATTTAAAATATTTTATTTCACTTTATTTTTATTATCTTTTTCATCATCTTTTAGTTTTTTATAATCTACAACATAGTCATCACTATCATGTTGTTCAAAATCCAACTCAATTTCATTAACATTTTTGATACTTTTAATATTATCTATAAGATCATATAGTTCATTTAAATCATTTTTCATATCAATATAAAAACATC
>CASEOW010000030.1 GCA_949289785.1 uncultured Bacillota bacterium
AACAAACAAAAGTGGTTTTATCTCACTATATTAATAATCGATATCTCAAAAATAAATTAATCACAGGTTCAAATATAATAATTGGCAGTTCTACAACTTATTTGTATAATTTAATTTGTCAAAATTTATTAAGACCTTTTGATGTAGTAATAATGCCAAGTCCAACTTATGGAATTTTTGCTTATATACTAGAACTATATGGTGCTTCAATAAAATTTTTAGATTTAAGGCAAGAAGATAACTGGTTTATAAATATAAATTCACTAGAAAAAGCTATTCTTAACATTAATAATGAATTAAAAACTTTATCAAGTCAAAAAAATTATGCTACATTCCACGAGTTTCAATGCTTTTTCTTATAAATCCTAGTAATCCTATTGGAAACTATTATTCAAAAAAAAATATTGCCGATCTAGAATCAATAGCAGAAATCTGTATAAAAAATAATATTGTAATTGTCGAAGATTTATTATACGATGGAACCATATATGACAAAAAAAAGATTGTTTCTATTATGAACACAGCCGCCTTTCCTGAGAATTCAGTTATTTTACAAGGAATTTCAAAAGCATATGGAATGGCTAGTTTAAGAGCAGGTTTTGCAATTTCAAATGAAATAATTATAAATTGTTTACGAAACAAAATGTTTCAAAGTATGGATTCAGCAAGTTTGTTGCAATCAAAAGCTTTGGAAGGCGTGTTTGGAACTCCATTAACTACTCTTATAAAAATTGAAAATAAAAATTCAAATATTTATAAATATAACTTAAATTTAATTATTGCAATGATAAGCGGTTTAGATTTTATTTACGAAAAGAACATAAAAAAACTAATAATTAAAGATATAAATAAAGTAACAAAAAATAAAAACTATACAAAAAAATTATTAAATGGTATTGAAGGTATATCAATTTTAAAAAATTCATTACCACAATCTGGATTTTTTATTAATTTAAATTTCCAAAGTATTAAAGGTAAAAAAATTAAAAATATTGAAATAAAAAACATTTATGATGTGCTAAAACTTTCAACGCAATATTGCAAATTTAAGTTTTTATGTGGAACAACTTATGGTTTTAAAGAAAATTCAATGATTGGACGTTTTACATTTTCAAATAACAAATATGAAATAATAAAAGCTTTTTATACTTTAGATAAGATATTAAACGAGGGGAAATATTATGAAACAAATTGAAATTACAACAAGATTATTAGAAGATTTAAATAGTGTATCTAAAAAATTGATTGATTTAGGATTTACAAAAATTAGAACAAGTTTTATAGATGATATTTATATGTGTCCTTCTTTAAACGGAATTTCAAAAAACAATATACCACAATATTTAAAAAAATGTGTTCTTATAAGGCAGTTAAATGTTGGGGAAAAAATTTTTAAAAAACTTACTTATAAAAATAAAATTTTTAATAATGGTATGATTTTAAGCGAAGAAAAGATAAATGTTGACATAAATGATATCAATAAAGCAAAAGATTTATTTTTAGCATTAAATTTCGAAGAACTAGTACGAGTAAAATATGAATGTATAGTTTATGAAAAAGATGGGTTAGAATTAGCTTTTCAAGAAGTAGAAGATTTAGGTTTACTGCTTGAATACGAAAACAAAAATGATTTTGAATTTTCTGACGATGAATTAATAAAAGAAACAAAAAATCATATGCTTCAAGAAATAAAAGCATTAGGAATTAAAACAACAGATGAACTAGATGTAAAAAAAGCTTATGAATTGATAGAAAAAAAGGTGGAAATCTAAAATGTTTATAGTAATTACTGGATTGGATGGAACGGGAACTTCTTCAATAGCAGAGTGCTTACACGATATTGATAAGGATTCTATACTTGTAAGAACTCCAAGTTATGAATATAGGGATAGAAAATTAATTGATGAGAAAGTTAGAGAAATATCACCTATGGCACATTGCTTGTATTATTTGTCGTCTGTTGTTTTCATGTCATACAAAATACAAAACAAAAATATGTTTCTAACAAGCTCTATTTAGCATGGGATAGAAAAGAACATAGAATTGGTATAATATTTCCATAGTTAGATAATGATATTGTGAATTATTAGATCAATTCATAAAATTATGCTTCGAGGAATTGGGAGTTAAAGTAAGAATTTCAACAGTTACATATAGTCGTCACAATACATTATTGCAAGCTGTCCACAACAATATTGTGAATACTAATATTATTAATGGTCTTGCAGTTGTAAGAATATCTCTTGCACCATTTGGTTTAGCGTGGGAAAGCAATTCAAATAAATATTCTATTGATGAATATGAAAAAGACATTGTAAATTTTTTTAATATATACAAAAAATATTATGATTTGTTTGGATCTGATAGTAAAAATTTTGTATTGAACTAAGATAATAAACCTTATGTATATTTGATAAAGACTTTACAATAGATACAGGAATTATTTGCAATTTAGGAAGAGGGATTAATTATTTTAAAAAATTAGTAAGTAAAGTAAATGAACCTTTAACTCCTATACATGAAAGAAATTATGGGAAAATTAGTAGCACAATGGTTAAAGAAGGATTTGCTTGGAGGCTAAGTTGCTATAGGAACAATACTATTATAATACAAAAATTAAATTTAGCTGATACCGGTGATGAATCTGGGCAAGTTAAATATAGTAAGATAATTGGTAACAATATGTTTAATAACAATATTCAAGATTGTCAATATGATACAAAATTTTTAGTTCCAGGAGAAAAATTATGACAATTTATTTTTATAAAGAGTTCGGACCTTTAGGATACTTGGCTAGTT
>CASEOW010000031.1 GCA_949289785.1 uncultured Bacillota bacterium
GTCGCCCCTTCGGAACCATTGAGGAGGGTTCGAGTCCTTCTGAGAGCACCATAAAATTCTTTATTTTAAAAACTTCTTGCAATTTTAACTTCGTTAGATTTTTTTTCTTTTATGGCAAAAAAAATTCTCTAAAAAGATAAAAATCTTAATTTAGGTATGAATTTTTCTAAATGCAAAATAGTCGTTTGATTGACTTTATTGATTATTTTTAATGTTAAATAATATAAAAATTTATAGTTTTTCTATATTTTTATTGTATTTGCCAACTGCTTATAATATTTAAATGCTGGTTCATCTCCAATTATTGGTTCTGCAACTTTAGCAAAATAATTATACTTTTTTACTAAATATTCTTTAACATCTTTATTTGTTACTAAATGAAAAAATCTACCATTCTCATACATATCAATACTTTTAATAATTAGTGCGTCCTTGCCATATCTTACACAAGCGTCAATCATTTGTTTACTTTGTTCAAATTTATCTTTAATATCTGGATTAAAACTTACAGCTTGAACCAATTTTGCTATTTCGCAACCAAAATTCACTTTGATTTGTTCTATAGTGCAATCAGTATCTTCAACTAAGTCATGAAGCAAGCCACCAATTATAATTTTTTCATCATAATTTAAATCGTATAACTTCATAGCGACTTTAATACAGTGAAAATATACGGGTTTCCCAAAATTATGACATGATTCATTAAAATGTTTTGCCGTAAATAACATTGCTTCATTTATTAAATTTTCATTCATATTATCCTCTATTGTAAATTTTATATTTTTATCAAATATTTGTCAATTTAAGATATCTAAAGTTGTACGAATTCTGGGTATTTTTAACCTGATTTTTAAAAATATTTTTATTAAAAATTATTTTTAATCTTTTATTTCAATTTGTAATTTGGATATTTTATTAACATTCTTTAATGTTAATAAATTTTTTTTAAATCCATAAAACTAAATTATTTTATCTATACCAGAAAAAATCATTTAAATAATAATTTGGCTTTCATTATGTTATAATAATTAAAAATGAGAAGATATGTCAGAAATTTTAAATTCAGAAGAAAAAACTATTATTAATGGTTTACGTTTGTTTGTGAATGATTATGAACAAATACAACCATTCTTAGAAGAAAACGGAAATGTTAGATATTACTTTTCAGGATCTATCGCAATGATGTTATTATCTAAAGTTAAATCTTTTGAAACAATTCTTTTAGACGATAAAGGAAGTATTACATTTGAAATGAAAAATAACACAGAATTAAACGATAAAGCACGAGAGGAATTTGCTAAATCAGAAAGGAAGATCCATGATATAGATACAATAAATCTTGTTGATAGCATATCAAATCCTATGCAACTATTATCAAAGTACGCAACTAATTATGGTATAACACAAAGCTGGACAGCTCCGTAAGACATATTATCTGGTGATAGAATTATGAAAGCCCATGTTGTAACTAAATGTCAATTGCAAGATGGTGGAATTATTTATATGCCACCACCTGCGGAAATGATTTGTTTTAAAATATTTGACATAATGGCAAATATTAGCTCCTATAATAAGTTAAAAGAAAAAGGGAGAGATACGACTAAAATAGCTGCTGAAATTAAGACAAGAACAAAAGATTTAATATATTTAATTAAAAGATTAGCATCTTTTGATAAAAATTTTGTACAATCAATAGCATATGCTTATGAACAAGAAAATTTAATTACATCTAATGCAGGAATTAATAAATTTTATAATAATAGTTTTCTAACACTTGTTAATATAATTAAAGATTCTGGACTAATTAATGAAAATGAATTTAAAATGTTTGAAGATGTCATTTGTTGCATAAAAAAACAACAAGAAAAAAGAGAACAAATAGGTTTTATCATGGATAATTCAAATGAAGTTATACAATAAAAAGGCATCCAGTTAAAATTCGAAGTCTTGTTGGTAGACACAAAGCAACAACTATATATGAAATTTCTGACAATCAAGGCAATCTTATTGAAAAAGTGCCGATTTCTAGTGTTGAAAACCCACATTCTGTGAAAATTGAATATTATATAGATGAAAAACAAAAAGGAAAAGGCATTGCTAGTAAAGCTCTTGAATATGTGGTTAAAGATATTTATGAACGAGGAATATTTGATGGATTTAAAGTTACACACATAGAAAAAGAAATAATTACAAAAATAGACTCAATATTTTTGTCAATAAACAATGATAATTTAGCCAGCCAAAAAGTTGCAAAAAAGAATGGTTTTATTTGTGAAGAAGGAAATAATAAAAATTCATACACTTATAATTTATCTAGAAACGACTATTTTAATTATATTCAATTTGAAAAAGAAGATTTAAAATTATAGTTTTATAAAAAATACACTTACACAGCTAAGTGTATTTTTTGTTGTATTCTTTTTATAAAATATAATTATACTTATCAACTAAAAAGAATCCCTATTTAAAAATGAATTTTTTTTTACATTTTATTATTAATTATTTTTCAATCCATTTTATTAATTTATCTATTTTTTCATCAGTTAAGATGTCATTATCATAATTTAATGCTTTTAATAATTTGTCTGGTTTTAAATTTTTTATACCTTTTGCATAAATTTCCCAATTTTGTAATTTATTTATATCCCTTGAAGAATTTCTACTCATTAATCTTTTATGTTCTAAATCTTCATTATGATTTATCCATATAATTTTAACATCAATTCCTTTATTTTTTAAAGATTTTAAATTTACAAATTTATTAAATTCTTCAAAATCATTTATAACACTTGTCATAGGTATAACTGCAATAACATTATTACCAAGTTCTAAATTTTCAAAACATATTTTAAATGTCGATTCATACTCAATCGGTTTTATTTTAGAACTATAGAAAGCTGACTCTCTATCCCCTTCACTTTTACTTGAATATTTTAAAATAAAATCTGTAAATAAATTTGAAACAGTGTCTTTATCAATAAAAAAATAATTTAATTTTTTAGCAACTATTTTACCAATAGTAGTTTTTCCAGCACCAGCACAGCCACATATAATTACAAATTTTTTTTTCGTTAATTCCATAGTAGCTCCCAATTTTTCTTATATATTAAATTAAAAAAGTGAATTTTTTTAGTTATTTTGAATTTTCATTATCTTTTGTTGAATTAATAACATTATTTAAAGTTTTATAAAGTATATTATTTTCAAATACAAAATCTAAATATTCTAGATTGCAGTCTATATCCTTTAAGAGTTTTTCAACCAGTTGTTTTTCTTCATTAACTCTAATTGAAGACATACCTCTTGCATCATTTTTAATTTTATGGGCATTGTCTAAACTTTTTAATTGATTAAAAACTGAATAATATGCACTTCCATACAAACCACCATCACTTATATAATCTCCATAAACATTTGTATGAGGAATTAAAGATTCTGGATAAAAACCATCTTTGTCCAGTTGTGGAACATATTCGTTTATAATTTTTTCAAATTCTTTTTGAGAATTTTTTAATATCTTATAGTTTTCACTATTTTTATCTGTTTCATTAAGTTGTTGTTTAAGCTTTTTAATAGTGTTTTCATAAATTTGTTTAACTAAAAATACATTAGCACCATTTTTAATAGCATCACTAATATTTTCATTAATTTTATTAAATTTTTCTTGTTCTATTGAAAAAGGATAATTTGAAGCATTATTACACCAAAGCATTGCATATGCTAATTTAACTGGATCTAATGTCATTTCATTTAATAAAATTTTATTATAATTCTCATCTTTTAAATCTGCAAAAGTATTACCTAAAGATTTTATTTCTTCTAAAGATTTATAAAGCCTTAAAGATTTGTCAGTTGCTCTATATTTCTGCCAATTAATTAAACTTTTAATAAAATTATTATCAGTCAAAAATTTCTGTTCATTATTTGCTTGCAAAATTAATTTATAAGTATCTTTTAAGGATTGATTAAAATTAAACCCTTTACCAATTTTTAATTCATTGTTATTTATATTCATTCTCCCCTCCTATAAAAATTCTAACATATTAAGTATTGATTGTCAATAAACAAAATACAATTAAAATTTTCAAGTTTTAAATTTATAAAATAAATTTGATTTTTAATAAAATTCTATTATAATAAAAAAGTTAAATGGGAAAAAAAATGAATAAACGAGAGATAATTATAAACAAAGAAGCAAATATTTTTTCTACTAAAAATAAAGCAGAAAAAGAAAGATTATTTATTCAACAAAAATTATTGTATGATTATGATATGAAAATCTATAATAAATATTTAAATTACAATCAGTCCTATAATATTTTAGATTTAGGTTGTAATAATGGAACAACTTCTTTTCAAAGATTTAAAAATTTTAAAATAAAAAATTATGTTGGATTAGATTTAGATAAACACGCAATCAATTTTGCTAATAAGAATAAAACTAATGATAAATTTAAATTCTTTTGTCTTGATTTAGAAGATGATAATTTTGAAAAAGAACTTTATAAAATTACTTCTTCCTTAAATATAAAATTTGACATCGTCAATTGTTTAGCTCTTTTTTCGCATTTAAAAAATCCAATAAAACTAATTAACGTTGTAAAAAATTTTTGTAATAAAGATTGTTTATTTTTTATTAGAAATATAGATGATGGTCTAAATATTTGCTATGGTTCTAGACTAATAAACCATGGACTAAAATTATTAAACAAAACAAAATTTACAGGTTATAGATATTCAGGAAGAGAAGTTTATAAAATTTTATTAAAATCAGGTATTAAAAATATAAAATTAGAGAATTTAGGAATTAATAATGTAGGCTTTTCAATTGAAGAGAATTTAGATATTGTTAACACTTTATTTGGAATATTAAAAAATTCACTTAATAAAGAAAAAGAGCTAAGTATTATTTCTCAAAATAATTTAAACAATTTAAAGTGGTTAAATTGTAACTATGAAAAAATAAAAAAAGATGCATCAAAAGAAGGTTTTTTTATAAATTTAGGGTTTATGTTTTATGTTGCAAAAGTATAAAAATTTTGAATTAAAAAAATTGAATAAAAAGGATATTACATCAATATACGAATTACAAAATAATGTTTTTTCTGAAGGTTACACCGAAGAAAAACTTAGATATAATTCCTTGTCAATGCTTGATGATTTTTTTTCAAGTAAACATCATTCTTTGGGCATTTATGATGACAATAATTTGATAGCTTTTGGTCTATCAAAATTAATTCAAGCCAAAAATGAACTTTTAACAGAAGAAGAATTAAATGAAATATATAACATTGAAAAAATAAATAAAATTAATAATAAAATAGCTGTAATAAAATTAATTATAGTAAAAAAAGAATATAGAGGTAATGGTTTTCAACTATTTATATTGAATTATTTAGAACAATTTTATAAAAATCAAAATTTTGAATTACTTATTGCTTCAGTTTCTCCACAAAATACTTATAGTTTAAAAAATTTCATTTCAGCAAATTATAAAAAATTTAAAATCAAAAAGCTATATAATAATCAAGATAGAATAATAATGATTAAAAATATACAAAAAAAGAGATTATAACTAATCTTTTTTCTTTTCAAATACCAAAGGAGAACAAGAAGACACTCCAATAAATGGAATTTTTTCACTTGGTTTTAAATCAAAACTCCAGCATATGAATGCACCTAAATTAACTCCAGAAGTTACACAAATAATTATATCATCTTCATTATATTTATTATTTAAATCATTTAAACAATTAATTACTCTTTTTTGCAAATCAATCCATGATTCGCCTTTTATACTTCCATATTCATTTAACCTTTCGTCCTCATAAATTGGGACTTGTATTTTTTCATTTATTAATTGAGCTGTTTTCATACAACGATAAAAATGAGAAGTATATATAGCTTTTATTTTAGGTATTTGATAAAATAGTTCACTATTTAATTTAGCATCCCTTACTCCAAAATCAGTAATATCATCATTTTGAGATGGTGGATTACCTTTTTTTCTTTGAGCATGATGACAATATATTACTTTCATAATAACTCTTTAAAAATACAACTATTCACAAAAAACATTATCATCATAATGATTTTTTATAGCATTTTTATAAAATAAAATTTCATTAATAGAAACGGGATTAAAATTATTACAATCTGTTCCAACATTTAATCCAAATCTTTTTACTTTTGCCAAATTATGTACATGACCAAACAAATTAAACATTTCTTTTTTACAATCTAATGGCTTATGAGTTAAATAAACTTTTTCTTGCAATTCGGGTAAGTCAATACTTATCCCATTTTTGATAACATCTTTAAAACCAATAGAGATTAAATATTGTTTAAATTTTTCAAAATTATTATCAAAATTAGTCTCTAATTCTTTAATTTCATAATTACCTAAAACAAGAATTATATTACCATTTAATTTATAAATCGTCTGTAAATCACCAAAATCTCCTAAGTGATAAATAGTATCGTTTTTACTTACTAACTTATTCCAGTTTCTTACAATAGTTTCGTCCATTTCTTTTACATTTTTAAATGGACGCTTTGAAAATTCAAATATTCTAATTTGTCCAAAATGAGTATCTGAAGTGAAAAAGATTCTTGGCTCTTTTTCATTAATTTTGTCAACACATTTTTTTAAAGTATCTTCTAATGTTCCACAAGGTTCTTCATTATAATCTCTTTTATACAAGAAATCTAAATATCTCGTTTTAGGAGCATTTTCAGGTCTACCATAAACTACTTTTCCAGTATGTAGATGGTAGCCAAACTCAACATTAGTTGTAAAAGCCGGCATAGTTTGTAATTCTCTAGGAATCCAAATACAAATAGCATCTGCTCTAGACAAATGTTCGAGTTCCCAATTTGTAATATCTGAAAAAGGCATATCCAAGCTTTTCCCATAAATTTTATTTTTTGATTCAGGAATGTAGACATCTCCATCAAAATTTAACTTTTGTAAAATTTCTAATGCTTGTGACCTCCAACTCGAAACATCTTCACTTCTAGGAGTAGGGCCAGCTAAAAATATTGATTTTCTATTTTTCTCAATTTCTTTATCCTCATAATATTTTAAATTCATTTTGTTATCCTCTTTCTAATTATAACATACTTTTAAATTCATTTTCAAATTATATTTTATAAAAAAAGATTAAAACAAAAGAAAGCCTTATAAAGCTTTCTTTTAATTTCCAAAACCTATTGGTTTCCTATCACATTCATTTTCCTCATCAAGCAATATCTGATTCGCACTAAAAATATCTTCTGGTTTAATCACAAAGTCTTCCTTTTTGTCTAATGTTCTTACAGCTTGTTGTTCTTCTGCAAATTGAAGTAAGTTCATTGCAAGTCCAGCATTTGAAAAATCTTTTTTCTCTCTTTCTTTTTTAAATATTCTTAACAATTCATCTTTAGCAGATTTGGTAATTTTAAGACCATCTTTTTCCATATGAAAACAGAAAATGTCAAGTAATTGCTTGTCTGTATAATCAGGAAGTTTTATTAAATTAGGAAATCTTCTTCTAAAACCTGAATTTGTCTTCATTAATTGTTCAATTTTATCTGCATATCCTGCAAGAATAACACAGGTTCTAAAGTTAGGATCTTTTGCTTGTTTTTTAAGAAGTTGTTCTACTTCTTTGACAATTTGACTTGTTGCATCAGCTGTGAAAGCGTCAGAATGTCCTTCATCATTATTTAAACTATAAGCTTCGTCAATAAGCAAAGTTCCACCTAAAGAATTTTTAAATATCTCTTTAACCTTAGCTGTTGTATGTCCTGTAAATTTAGCTTTTAAATCTGCCCCATTATATTCATTAAAAGTATCATTTTGTAATAATCCACTATCATAAAAAGTTTTCCCCATAACTTCAGCCATAGTTGACTTCCCAACTCCTGGATTACCAACTAATCTAAAATTAAGATTTAAATCTAACTTTTTAGGATATTTCATAATTAATGCATACTTAGCTTTAAGTTGCTGTTTAACTTTATCAAGCCCTATAAACATATTAAAATTCTTTTCAATAGCATCGTCTATAGATAAAATTTTATGAGGCTTTACAAGTACTGTACCTTGTTTATTTTCGTCATCTAAATTTTGTTCATTATAATCTGATTTATCTTCTGATTTTTTGCTTGAATTTTGTGCAGTTTGGTTTTTCTTGATTTCTTGCATCTTAACATAAGCCAAAACAGAATTTTCAATAACCTGTCTCAATCCGATATTATATAAATCACAACTTATTTCATCATTATATAAAAAATCTACTTTTTGTAAATAAAAAACTTTAAAATACCTTAACTGTGATTGACTTTCCTTGATAAACTTAACAAAATAATTTTTTATGTTATTTAAGTATTGTAAATTTGCTTCCGTCAAAGGCATATTTGCTATTTTAAAAGATACTTTGTCTATAATATTTTCTGGCAACCCAAAAAGAGATTGAATACTTGATACATAATCACTATTTGCAATATATTTACAAACTTCTTCGTCAACATTAATAAGTTTAGATTTACACATAATAGAGTCTAAATCTCTAAACATAATCATCTGAATAGAGGCTGCACCCAAATTTAAAATATCAAAATATGTTTTTCTATATTTTTCCAATAAACTATCATTTTTTCCGCTTTCAGTCTTGCTAAAATCATACATCAACTTTTTGTAAGCTCCTGTTTCCTTAAACAAAGCATTAATTTTCGCTGAATCTACCTTTCCAAACTCATTCATATCCTTAAAAAAAGATCTTGGCCATTTTACTGCATAATATAATCTTGAAAGCTTATTTACATCGAACATAAATTTCTCCTTAATCAAAAATTATAATCTATATAATCAATTATAAATTATTTATTCTAGTTAGTCAATACTTGTTTTAAAAATAATTGTAATAAATAAAAGCAACTTTAAAGTTGCTTTTATTTATTTTTTAATAATTTTCTTTTGTTTATTCTTTTTCATTATCTTTAATCTTATCTTTAATAGCATCTTTAACCATTAAATATTGATTATTTAATGAATACCCATTTTTATCTGCTTCTTGTCTTACAAAATTAGTATTTGTATTAACAAAGTTTAAAGCACTTGCAAATAATTGATAATATTCTAGTTGTTTTTCATTAGGCAAATTATCAAAGCTAACTAAGTCTTTCTTATCTAAAATTTGTTCTAATTTATCACCCAAAAAAATACTCAATTTAGATTGCTTTTTAACATCAACTTTTTCCCCTTGGGCCTCTTCTTTTGAAAGATAACCATAAAATCCAGCTTCAGCAACAGAAATACCTGATACCTTTGATACCTTATAAGCAACTAATGCTCTATGCAAATTTTTTCCAATAGAATCTAAACATTTTTTCATGTTATGTTCATTTGCTATACAAATTGAAATATTTTCTATAACTTGTTCAGCAATAGCATTTTTTTCCCATAAAGAATTAGGGTGCATTAACTTGCTAGTAGCTCTTACTGTAGCTTTAAAATTATTTTTATATTTTTTATCAATTTCTTTTAACTCTTTATCTACCCAATTAGCAACAATTTGTCTAGCTAGTTCAGCTCCTTCATTAGTATTTTCCATGTTTTATCCTCCACGCATTAATTGTAACACAATAATTTACACTTGTCAATATTTAAATTAAACCTTTATATACAACCTTCTTAAGGTTGAATTAAGTAAATAACATTTTTTAATATTTCATTTTAATTACTATTAATAACACAAATAGTTTTTTATTAAAATTATTAAAAAAATTATCAATACATTAATGAAAATTAAAACATCTATGTTATACTAAATTAGTAACTTTGTGTGAAATAATAGATTTGTTATTATTCTTAAATTATTAAAATTAAATTATAGTAATTAATCCGCCACCTTTTGTTATGTAATAAAAATGATTTTTATGGAAGCTAAATAATGATAGAAAGAGTTAAAATACAAGTAAATGAATTATTAGATAAAGATAATTCTGGTCATGGAATGGATCATATAAATAGAGTTTTAAAACTGTCTTTAAAATTTGCCGAAAAAGAAAATGCCAACAAAGATATTGTTACTTTAATATCTTTACTACACGACGTAGATGATTACAAATTATTTGGCATGAATAATGCTAAAAATCTTATAAATACAAAAAAAATTATGAAAGACTGCAATATAAATAAAAATATACAAGAACAGGTATGTTGCGCCCTTAATAATATTGGCTATAGTAAAAGATTGGAAGGATGTTGCCCAACAACTGTTGAAGCTAAAATTGTATCTTTAGATTAATCTATTATATAATAACCTCAATATTATCTTCGTCTAATTATTTCCATCATTCTTCTTAAAATAGTATCAATCCATTTCCACTCAGCCATGTTTAAACTTTTATTTTTATTTTACCAATTTTTATTGCATTATAAATCTTAGTGTTTTGATTTGTTTTCTTTCAAAAATATAAATAACTCTAATTATTTTGCAAACAATTTATTCTCATATACTTTTCCTGTAATTTAAAAATTCTTCTAACTATAACATTGCAACCACTTAATATATAAATTTAAATATACAAATTTTATGTATCTTATTCATTGTTTTGAATATTACTCATTTTATTTTTATATAATATAATTTTTAATAATTAAAATTATACAAATTATTTTATAAATAAAAAGTTCGACATTTTGTCGAACTTATTTTACATTTAATTTATTTTAATTATTAATTTTTAAATTTTGATTCGAAAACTTTTATTAAGGCTGGACTAAACATTTTTAATGTTATATTTTGTCCAAGTGCCTTTCCGATTTCTTTCTTTTCCTGCGAACCTATTTTGCTGTGCATATCACTTCCAGCACTATATTCCATGTTGTGATTTATAGCAAAATTATACAATTCTTCTTGTGCTTCTATAGTTTGTCGGTTATTAAAAACTTCAATTCCATCTAGACCTATTTTTTTCAATTCAAGTATCAACTCTTTAAGATTATTTAAATCAAAATCATCGTCAACATATTTCATAGGATGTGCTAAAATAGTGATAGCATTACATTTTTTTGCTAACATAAAAAATTCTTTTGCTGAAGTAATCTTTCTTTTCTTATCTACAATATCTTTAGTAAATTTATAAAATGCTTCCTTTGGAGAAGAAGCTAGATTTAAACTTGCAAGAAAATTATTTAATCTAACCTTGTCAAAATATACATTTTCTTTTTCAAATTTTTCAACTTCTTTCTTTGTTATTTTTAAATTAAATTTAAAGCAAACTTCTTCAATCATTTTTTCAAATATCTTCAAATCATCATTGCGAATAACTTTGAAAAACTTTATAACATCAATGTTGTCTAAATCAAATCCATACATTAAAATATGGAATATCCTTCCTTTAAACTCAACATCACACTCAACACCATTAATAATCAATATATTTTTACAAACTATCTTTTTTAATTGATTGTATGCATCAATATTATTATGGTCAGTAATTGAAATCAACTTTACACCTTCTTGACAAGCTTTTTCTACTATTGATTTTACATCAAGTCCTCCGTCTGAACAATTTGAATGAATATGCAAATCAAATTTTTTATTTTTATCCTTAAAAAATTTTTCACGCTCAACAAGATATGAACTTAATTCCATCTTCCTTCCAAGACCGGTAAAGATTTTCGCTCCAACTTCTTTACAAGCATGAAATTCATTGAATAGCAAATTAGAAATGTCACTATACCCACCCTTTGCAAATATATAAGGTCTATAAAATTTGATGATTTCTGTTACAAAATCATCTTTATCTATGACCTTTACAACCTCATCACAACATTTTAATGACTTTGAAATTTTTATTCTAGCATATAACAACATAAAATAGTATCCTTTTTTATTATAACACTTTCGTCAGAATTTACAGCAACAATTAAATATCACCGAAACTTTTTGCTTTCTCTAGATATTTCAAATGGGTGATATATTTCAAATATCATTTCGGCATTTTCTATTTGCCACATGCCTTTAAAATTTACTCAATCATAAATACCTATCTTTTAATAACTTATAAAAAAATTAAACTCTATGACTTTGTGTAGTAAGTGATTTATAAAGAAAACTAAAATAAACTTAAAACATATAATCCAACATTTTAAATTTAGTATACAAAAGAGAGCCTTTTGGAATAAACAAATTAAATAAAGATTTTTGCCCATAATAATAGTTATACATACTCCTCTTTAGTAGAAAATTCTTTTAATCCAAAGTATTCTTTAGCAAGGCGTAATGCCTCATTCACTTGACTAGCACCAACTTCGCCCCAATTAAGAAGTTCAATTGCTCTTTCAGGTGTTGTAAGAAGCCTATCATAAGTTTGACCATTGTCAGGATCGGGTTGTTTTGCACCAATAAACTCAATAATAGCTGTCAGACGCATTTGAGCATAAGGAGGCTTGCCATTTTCCTCATCTACTTGTTGATATCCTACTATATATGCACCATCTTGAAGAGTAGTATTTACTTCCTCTAAAAATTCCCTTTTTAAAGTCCCCTCTCTGCTATTGTCGCATATTTCTGGTTTCCCTCCAGCAAGTGAGTATTTGATTTGATCATCTTTTCTTTCAACTCTTAAAAGTAGCCTTCCATCATTTGTAAATACAATTCCATAAACTTGTTTAACCTTCATTTCTTCAGGAACATTACCATTGTGCCATGTAAAAATAGCCATAATTATCCTCCTTTATTTTTTGCTTTTAATATCTTTATATCCTTACACTCACGAAAAAGATTTTTTAAAGAGTCTTACTTATACCTATCTTTTATAAAAAATTTCCCAAAAAAAACAATTTTAAATATTTTAACAAAAGAAACATTAGATTTGCAACTAATCTTTACAAAAAAATATCATAAAAATAATTTATAACACTAGTTTAAACCCAGCCGAAGAAATATATAGTCGTCTATATAAAAATGAAGGTGACATTAATAATAGCGACAATGAAACGAAAATTTATAAAAAAAGTTGAATTTTTGATGAAAAAAATAAGGACGAAGCGTCCTTGCGTAAACTAAAAAATTGCCGTTTAAGTTCAAACAACAATCCTTTGGCGGAAAAACTAACAGCCAATACTAACATAAGAATCTATGCTGGAGATAAATGGATTAATATTACAATGATTAGTTAGTTATAAGTTGCATTTATTATTATATTATAGTGATTAATATACTAATTGAAGAAAGACCTTTAGGTCGAAAGTAAAGATTTTGGTTTCCGTTTTTTATGAAACTATGGTTTTAGCCAGCGATTCAAAAAGGTTAAACTTTACTTAAATAACTTTTATACTAAAATAAATTTGAAATTTTAGCAAATTTATTCCTAGAAGGTTATTTTTATCACTTGATGAAAATAATTTAGCACATTTATATTGTAAATGCAGGTATCGTGCAATTTTGCTCCGAAGTATAGAAGAAAATTTTTATGATTAAAAACAAATAAAATTAATATAGTTTCCAAAAAAACTTTAAGTGGTAGAATTTATGGAATATTTAATTAATAAAAGTACGGCATTAATATATCAAAGATTTGCTAATATTTTTAAAAAAACTGCCACATATAGTTTATATGGTATTATGTAGATACAGTAATGAAAATAAAAAGGCGATAGCCGTATATAGCAATTAAGCAAAAGGAAGATTAATTCAAATACTTGGCCATATTTATTGTATCGTCATAAGTACCGTCTTCATATTTGCAATCGTGAGAAATTATTCCATATTCAGTAAAAACATATTTTTTGTATAGAGCAATTGCCGACATGTTAGAGGCTATAACATTTAAGTTTATTTGCTCAAATCCAATTTGTTTAGCACAATCAATTAAATTTTTCATTAGTTTACTTGCAACTCCCAAGTTCCAGTATTTTTTTAATACAACTATTCCTAATTCACATTCGTGTTTGTCTCTTATTTTATTTCCACCTGTAAGTATTCCTGTTGCTATAATTTTTTTATTTAGTAATGCAACTAAATAAACACTATTGCTATTTTCAAAACTTAAAATAAATTCATTTTGCTTTTCTATTGTCATAGGTGGATCAAACTCTCCATGTGAAAGATATTTAGATTCTTTTCTAACTGAATTTACAAAATCAGTCAATTCTCCAGTGTTTTTCACATCTGCGTTTGTAATTTCAATTGTTTCGCCATTCTTAATAAATTCTTTATTGTAAAATTTCATAATTGCATGTCCTAATTACATTACATATATACTAACAAAATTTCAACAAAAATTTTAGAATAAAATTGGTTATTGTCATTGAGAAAATAATGTGATTCTAAAATATTATTTAAGCATAAATTCTCTTTTGAAACATTAAGAACAAAAACTATTTTATTGTTTACTTCATTATGGTGTGCATAATAATTTCGTAAAATGCTAAAAACATTATTTATGTTATTATTAGTTAAATATTTAACTTAAATCAGCACACCATTTTATGTTTTAAAATCAGCCCTAAAATTATTCATATTTAATTCTCTATCGTTAACTAAATAAAAATTTTACTTAATATTTCACCAACAACATTTTCAAATTTTTGACTTATATTAACTTTATCATTATTGTACATTTTTAATTTTCCTTTTAATTATTTTAATGCATTATAACACATTTAATATGAAATTTGGTACAATATAATATGATTTCATTATTAGAGGTGGAAAAATTAAATCATTACACTAAAGAAATAAAAACATTAATATTTGAAGAGTATAGCAAAACTTTAAATGCAAAAAATTTGATTAAAAAGTATAATATTCCAAAATCAACCTTATATAAATGGATAAAAA
>CASEOW010000032.1 GCA_949289785.1 uncultured Bacillota bacterium
GTGAATGGGAAAACAATAGGAAGTGTAGTAGGAGTAGGTGGACAAATAAATAATTGTTTAGCAATAAATGTTAATACAAGTGCAATGGGAAATTCAGCAACAATTCAAAATTGTATATATCAATTAAGTAGTGGTACTAAAGGGAAAATAAATTTTAGTGATTATTCTGGTTGGGGATATAATGAAAATTTATACTATCCAATTCCTAAGGCTATTACTTGGTATCCTTATGAAGAATTAAATAGCGGTACTTTAGAAGAATGGTTGTCAAAGAAAAACTAAAAATTATCTAAATTTTGTAATTTTTATTTTTAAAGTTTATATAATTAAACTTCAACTTTTTTGTTGAAGTTTTTTTGTTTTTATAAAATTATAAACTTAAGATATTAAAACATAGAAACAATTTAAAAATATTGACTTAATTAAAAATAAATGATAACATGTTTATATAAAGCATTGTTAAGATAATCTATATTATTTTTGTTGTCAAATAAGTTATAAAAATATTAGTAATAAAGATTTTGACTTTAATCGTATCTTTTTTATATATTTTATAAATGTAATTTTTTTAAATAAAAATTGTAAATACTATTTAATTAATAGGAGTAAATTTAATGAAAAAAAATAATTATATTTATTTTTTAAATTTTTTGATAATATTTTTAATAGGTTGTTCTTTTGTGTTATTTAATGATTTAACAAAAAAAGAAAATTTAAATCATGTTAATCAGAACAATCAAATAAATGTTACTGATGCTGCTACAGTTACAGTCAGTGCAAACATATATAAAGTTTATGGAACTAGTTCAAGTTCTAATTTAGGAACAAAGTTTCAAATTAGATTTAATACATATAAATCAAACAATGAAGATATTCACGATTACGAAATAAAAGAAAATATATCGTCAACAGGTAGTTATTCTTCAAATTTAACTTCTTGGTGGCGTGAAAAACAACGTTCTTTCAGAATTTCATTTTATCAAGCAGGAAACAATTCAGATTTTTATTTGGATTATTTTGATTCTGGATTAATTGACATTGAGTACATTTCTGGAAGTCTTACTGGGGGGAGTTATGGTAATGAATTATCTAATACTCCAATTCCAGTTGGCGGTGGTATCCTTTACACTAAACTCATTACATATGAAAATATAAAATCGGCTCCTGCTGATGATGAGGGATATAATTTTGGTAATATAAGCATTTATTGGAAGTTTGAATGTGTTCTTAATGATAATGGTGGGACAAATGGAAGTGGAAAAGTGCAATATGGAACTTATTCCAAAAATATGAGTTCTATAGACAAACCTACAAGGAAAGGTTATGAATTTAAGGGGTATTATACATCCAAAACTGGCGGTGACCAAGTTATTAATTCTGATCTCAAATGGGTATTGGATATAGATTCATGCAAACCTATGACAATATATGCTCAATGGACACCTATTACATATAGTATTTCATATAATTTAGATGGTGGAACAAAGGGAAATAATGCTCCAACAATTGGCACATTTGATAGTGCACTAACTATATCAAATCCTACAAAAAAAGGATATGTATTTGTAGGATGGACAGCAAGTGGTTTAGATACATCTACAGCATATTATGGTTCAACAAAATGGTCTAATGGTTCAACCAAAGTTACTGCAACATCATTTAAAAATCTAAGGTCTACCAATGGAACTATTACATTAACAGCTAATTGGACACCCATTACATATAGTATTTCATATAATTTAGCTGGTGGAACAAAAGGAAGTAATGCACCAAGTACAGCAAACTATGATAATGCAATAACAATCTCAAATCCAACAAAAGCAGGATATGGTTTTGCAGGTTGGACTGCGAGTGGGCTAGATACATCAACAGCATATTATGGTTCAACAAAATGGTCTAATGCTTCAACCAAAGTTACTGCGACATCGTTTAAAAACCTTAGGTCTACAAGTGGAACTGTAACATTAACTGCAAATTGGACCCCATATCAACTAACTGTACAATATCATGATGGAAAAGGCTCAGATTTATCATCTATAAATTATGATTATGAAAGTTCTAAAAATGTTGATTTAATAACATATGAAAAACAAGGATATATATTTAATGGTTGGCAAATAGACAAAATTGGAAATTTATTAAATGGAACGCAAAATTTTTCTAATCATATCCAAACTAGCTCCGCAAAAATTCATTTGTATCCTAATATAACACCTATAAAATATCAAATTAATTTTGATAAAAATTCAAATCAAGCGACTGGGACAATGTTGAATCAAAAATTTACATATGATATTGAACAATCATTAAATTTAAATCAATATACTAGGCCCGGGTATAAATTTTTAGGTTGGAGTATTTCTGCTAATTCAAATGAAATTGCTTATAGTAATGGTAAAAAAGTTAAAAATTTACATAATGAGCAAGACGGACAAATTACTCTTTATGCAGTTTGGCAATTAGAACAATATGATTTAACAATTAATGCAAATGGTGGAAAATATAATGGAGAAGGAATATATACTAAAAAAGATATAAATAGTAAAAGTTTGTTATTTTTATCAACTCCCACAAGAGAAGGTTATGTGTTTGATGGTTGGGAAGTATCATCTGGTAATGCAGAAATACAACTCTCTCAATATTATTTAAGTAGCAAAAATTTTAATGGAACAAGTGATTATCAAGCATTAGGAAGAACATATATGTATGAACAAAATATAACGATAAATTTGTTTGTATACATGGATAATTGGAGTGACTTTGTAACAAGTAATAGAAGATTTATAAGTTGTACAGAAAGTGGTGGTTGGAATATTGAAGCAAATGGGCTAAATATATCTGCAGCATTTTATCAAAAATCATCAGGCTATAATAATGTTAATACAAATGTTGCATGGAGTAGTTTGTCACAAGGCTGGCATATGTTTACATTGTGTTTTGATAAAGATTATGCAATAGTTTATTTAGATGGAAATCAAATAGGAAAATCTACCAAATGGAATAATGTAATTGGATATAACTCAACAAACGGAATATTTTTAGGTTCAGAGGCAACTCCAAGTGCTACAACACCAAATAATCAATATTTTAAAGGAAATTTACAAAATGTAGTTTTTTATAACAATTACATAACAGGAATTATAGATTTAAGTAATTCAACTTTTAGCACCTTAAATAACAAAGAAAACATTTATTCTTGTATTATGGGAACTCAAAATTGCACATTAAAAGCTAAATGGAAAAGAACAACAATAAGTGATATGATTAATTCTGATTCTTATGAAGAAGGAACTATAGAAATTTCAACTACCGAAGATTTATTAAAACTTGCAGTAACATTAGAAAAAGGAGATATAGGTAATGGATTTACCTTCGTTCAAACCAATAATATAGATTTAAAAGATGTAGATTGGTTGCCAATGGGAAGATTGCATAATTTTTCAGGTACTTATGATGGACAAGGATATAAAATAACAAACTTGGAGGTTTTTAGTAATCAGAATACAAATAAAGAATATATTCAAAATTTTGGTGGATTATTTGCCTCAATAAACGGAGGAACCGTTAAGAATTTAATAGTGGAAAGTAACGAAATACAAGGAAATACCGCAGGAATTATTGTAGGAAGTGCTAGTGTTAATGCTAATATAGAAAATTGTATAGTATCTGGAATAGTAAATGGGACAACTATAGGAAGTATTGCAGGAGCAGGTGGGCAAATTAAAAATTGCTTAGCTTTAAATACTGTAAAAGGTGAAAGTAATCAAACAGCTCTTTTAAATTTTTCAACAGGAACAGCTATAAATAATTGTATATATTACAATACTAATAGTAACAAAGGTTTCTACACTGGAGAAACTATAGATTATTCAAAATGGGCTTATATTAACTCTTATCCAATGCCTATGGAAATTGTATGGTATCCTAAAACTTTGACAGAAAATGATTTAACAAATCTAAATATTAAAAAACAATCGGAATTTAAATAATAGTTGTGTAAAGAAAATCAATTATAGTGAAATGTAAAAATAAATTCACTATGATTGATTTTTTTATCTAAAATTTCACAATTATTAATTTTTTCAAAAAAAATAAAAAAAATTGGCAAAAGTAGTTGACTATTTTGTGTAAAATGCATATACTATTGCTAGCACTTAAGAAGTTAGAGTGCTAAAAAAGTCGAATTTTAGGAGTTTTAATGCAATTATCTGATCGAAAAAAGAAAATCTTATTTATGGCTATTGAAGAATATATTAAAGATTGTTCTCCAATTAGTAGTGCAAAAATTAAAGATGTTTCTTCTCTTGATTGTTCAACTGCTACTTTAAGAAGTGAATTAAATGCTCTTGAAGCTATGGGATTTTTAAAACAATTGCATACTTCAGGGGGAAGAGTTCCTACTGCTTCTGGATATAGGTTTTATGTTGAAAACTTATTACAAGATGCTGATTATCCTCAAACGGATTTAGATAAAGTTGGAAGTATAATATCTTCTAAAGCTAATTCTCTTGACGAAATAGTTAGTGGAATTGCTAAAGTTGTAAGTGAAGCTACCAATTATCCTACTGTTGTTATGCTTGACGGAGTAGAAAATTTAATTTTAAATGAATTTAAAATTATTCCTTTAGTAGAAAACAAGATTATGGTTTTAATTGGAACTGTAGCTGGTTATATTACTCAAACTTTAGATGTTAAAGCTACTAATGATGACTGTCAAAATGCTTCAAAATACTTAACTAATCATTTTAAAGGCGAAACTATAGGAACTATGATTGATAATATTGATTTGTTTGAAGATGGTATGCATAGTGAAATTGAAGCTTTTAGACAGGTAGTTAGTTCACTTATTGAAGGATTAAAAAAGTTTAATAGTCAAAAACAATTTAATGTTAGACGAGAAGGTAGTGCAAAACTCTTAGAAAATAAGGATACAATTGAAGATGCTAAAAATGTTCTTAATGTTTTAGAAGATGAAAATGAACTTTCTAACATTATGGAAATTAAAGGCGATGGAAATATTGAAGTTACAGTTGCCGAGGAGGGCAAGTCAAAATGTTCGGTTGTAAAAGCTCCTATAAAGTTTGGAGGTAAACAACTTGCTTCAATTGGGGTAATTGGTCCACAAAGAATGGATTATGCAGGAATTGCATCTGCTCTCAAAGTAGTAATAGATAATCTCAGCAATTTAAAAGGGGAAGATAAATGATAGATGAACCAAATTTTGATGATGAGAAAATGAAAGATTCGTGTGAATGTAAAAACAATTCAAACGATAATCATAATTGCGATTGTGGTTGTAATTGTGATGGTGATTGTAATTGTGATGGTGATTGTAATTGTGA
>CASEOW010000033.1 GCA_949289785.1 uncultured Bacillota bacterium
ACCTTTTTCAAGTTCGATAACACCAGTGATGTCTGTAGTTCTGAAATAGAATTGAGGTCTGTAACCATTGAAGAATGGAGTATGACGACCACCTTCTTCTTTCTTTAATACATAAACTTGAGCAGTGAATTTTGTATGAGGGTGAATTGAACCTGGTTTGCAAAGAACTTGTCCTCTTTCAATATCGCTTCTTGTGATACCACGAAGAAGAAGTCCAGCGTTATCTCCAGCAATAGCTGCATCAAGAGATTTGTGGAACATTTCAACACCTGTTACAACAGTTGACTTAGAAGCTCCAAGTCCAACGATTTCAACAGTGTCACCAATTTTAACTGAACCACGTTCTACTCTACCAGTAGCAACTGTTCCACGACCTGTAATAGTGAAAACGTCTTCAACAGGCATAAGGAAAGGTTTATCAGTATCTCTTTCTGGTTCAGGAATATAGCTATCAAGAGCTTCCATAAGTTCTCTTACACATTGACAAGCAGGATTTGAAGTATCTCCAGCTTGAGCTGCTTCAAGAGCTTTTAAAGCTGAACCTTTGATAATTGGAGTTTTGTCTCCAGGGAATCCGTATTCAGTAAGAAGGTCACGAATTTCCATTTCAACAAGTTCAAGAAGTTCAGGATCATCAACTTGATCAGTTTTGTTCATGAAAACAACGATATATGGAACACCTACTTGTCTTGCAAGAAGAATGTGTTCTCTTGTTTGAGGCATTGGACCATCAGTTGCAGCAACAACGAGGATAGCTCCGTCCATTTGAGCTGCACCAGTAATCATGTTTTTAACATAGTCAGCGTGTCCTGGACAGTCAACGTGTGCATAGTGACGTTTTTCTGTTTCATATTCAACGTGAGAAGTGTTAATTGTGATTCCTCTAGCCTTTTCTTCTGGGGCTTTATCGATTTCATCATATTTTAATTTTTGTGTACCATAAAGCATGGTAATTGCAGCAGTAAGAGTTGTCTTACCGTGGTCAACGTGACCAATTGTACCAACATTAACATGTGGTTTTGATCTAACATAAGCTTCTGCCATTTCTTTTTAATTCTCCTTTTTTATTAATCTAGTGTCATTTTAGCATATTTTAATTTAATTGTAAAACAATTTTGCAATTTTTTAAATTATGCATTTAATTTATTAAAAATTTTTTAGTAAATCTTAAAGATTACTTTTAATTTATAACTTATATACAAATTAAACTTAATTAATTTGCTTTTGCTCTTTCGCCAATAATAGTATTAGCTATAGATTTTGGAACTTCTTGATATCTCAATGGTTCCATAACATAATTTCCTCTACCTTGTGTTTGAGAACGAAGGTCTGTTGCATATCCAAACATTTCAGCAAGAGGAACTTCTGCGTTTACAATTTGAACTCCAGCAGCAGATTCTGTTCCTGTAAGCATACCTCTTCTAGAAGTAAGATTACCCATAACTGTTCCAAGATATTCATCAGGAACTTCAACAGAAACTTTCATAATAGGTTCAAGTATTACAGTATCAGCTTTTTTAGCACCATCTTGGAAAGCCATAGAACCAGCAATTTTGAATGCCATTTCTGAAGAATCGACTTCATGGTAAGAACCATCAACTAAAGTAACCTTAAAGTCAACAGTTTCATATCCAGCAAGAACACCATTCATTCTTGCTTCATTAATACCATTGTTAATTGGTTGTATATATTCTTTAGGAACAGATCCACCAACAGTTTTATCTTCGAATTGATATCCGCTTCCAGCAGGTAATGGTTCCATTTCAATAATACAATGTCCATATTGACCTTTACCACCACTTTGACGGATGAATTTACCTTCAGCTCTAACTGGTTTTTTAATAGCTTCACGATAAGAAACTTGAGGTTTACCAACTGTAGCTTCAACTTTAAATTCTCTTAAAAGTCTATCAACAATGATTTCAAGGTGAAGTTCTCCCATACCAGCAATAAGAGTTTGTCCAGTTTCTTTATTAGTTGAAACTCTAAATGATGGGTCTTCTCTTGATAATTTAGCAAGTGCTAAAGCCATTTTTTCTTGCATATCTTTTGTTTTAGGTTCAATAGCAAGTTGAATAACAGGTTCAGGGAATTCCATACTTTCAAGTTGAATTGGATGTTTTTCATCACAAAGAGTGTGTCCTGTGATAGTATCTTTTAATCCAACAATAGCAGCAATATCCCCTGCACTTACTTCTTGGATTTCTTGACGAGTGTTAGCATGCATTCTAATTAATCTACCAACTCTTTCAGTTTTACCTGTATTTGAGTTGTAAACATAACTACCAGCAACAAGTTTTCCACTATATACTCTGAAGAATGTAAGACCACCAACAAAAGGGTCAGTCATGATTTTAAATGCAAGTCCAGCAAGTGGAGCATTTTCATCAGCTTCTCTTGTTTCTGTTTCTCCGTTATCAGGATTGATACCTTTAATAGCATCAATATCTAGAGGACTTGGAAGATATTCAACCATAGCATCAAGAAGCATTTGAACACCTTTGTTTTTGTAAGAAGAACCACAAAGAACAGGAACGAAAAGCTTTTTAATTGTAGCATTTCTTATTGCTTTTTTAAGTTCTTCTATAGAAACTTCACCTTCTTCAAAGAATTTTTCTAATAATGCATCATCGGTTTCAACAATTTTTTCAACCATTTCTTGATGCATTTGTTCAGCTTTTTCTTTTAATTCACTAGGAATATCAGTAACTTCAATTTCCCTACCAATATCATCTTTATAAATTTCAGCCTTCATTGTTAAAAGGTCAATGATACCTGCGAAAGTATCAGCTTCTCCAATAGGCATTTGAATAGCAAGAGCTTTTGTTTTTAGTCTTCTTTCAATAGACTCAAGACAACCAAAGAAGTCAGCAGCATCTCTATCCATTTTATTTACATAAATGATAGTTGGAACTTTATATTTGTTAGCTTGACGCCAAACAGTTTCAGTTTGTGGTTGAACTTTATCACGAGCAGAAAGAACTAAAACAGCACCATCAAGAACTTTAAGTGAACGCTCAACTTCAATAGTGAAGTCAACGTGTCCAGGAGTATCAATAATGTTTATTTTATGACCTTTCCAAGAACAAGTTGTGCAGGCAGAAGTAATAGTAATACCTCTTTCCTGTTCCTGAGCCATCCAGTCCATGGTAGCTTGTCCATCGTGAACTTCACCAATTTTATGACTCTTACCTGTATAGAAAAGGATTCTTTCTGTGGTTGTAGTTTTACCAGCATCAATGTGTGCCATAATTCCGACATTTCTAGTCAGATGTAAATCATTAGCCATATTTTTTTCTCCTATTTAATTTATAATCTATTTAAAGTGTGATTATTGACACTTTTTTATTTAAAAACACAAGTTTTAAGATAAAAATTTTTAAGTAAAATACAACATAAAAATTTTATCAAATATCTTACCATTTAAAATGAGCAAATGCTTTATTAGCTTCAGCCATTCTGTGCATTTCGTCTTTTCTTTTTACAGAAGCACCAGTTTGATTGTAAGCATCAATAATTTCACCAGCAAGACGAGCATCCATACCTCTTTCACCAGTTCTTTTTCTAGCAAAAGAAACAATCCAACGAATAGCAAGAGTTTGTCTTCTTTCAGGTCTAATTTCCATAGGAACTTGGTAAGTAGCTCCCCCAACTCTTCTAGATTTAGTTTCGAGAACTGGTTTAACATTTTCAAGTGCAGTTTCGAAAACTTCTATAGGTTCAGCGCCTGTTTTTTCTTTGATAATGTCAAAAGCGCCATAAACTATTCTTTGTGCAAGACCTTTCTTTCCAGATTCCATAACTTGATTTACAAGTTTAGTAACAACTTTGCTTTTATAAATTGGATCAGGAAGAACATCTTTTTTAACAGCACTATTTCTTCTTGGCATAATTTTATTCTCCTTTTAATTAAAATAATAATTTTAGAACACTAAAGCAAAATTGTTTTACTTAGTTTTCTTAGGTTTTTTAGAACCATATTTAGATCTGCTTTGTTTTCTATTTTGAACACCAGCAGTATCCAATGTTCCACGAACAATGTGATAACGAACACCAGGTAGGTCCTTAACTCTTCCACCACGAACAAGAACAACGCTATGCTCTTGAAGGTTGTGTCCTATTCCAGGAATGTAGCAAGTTCCTTCTGTTCCATTTGAAAGTTTAACTCTTGCAATTTTACGAAGAGCAGAGTTAGGCTTTTTAGGAGTAGCAGTTCTTACTGAAAGACAAACACCTCTTTTTTGTGGACATTCGTCAAGAAGTGGAGCTTTTGATTTTTTTTCAAAAGTTTCTCTTCCTTTTCTAACAAGTTGGTTAATTGTAGGCATCTTTTTTCTCCTTTTAACTTAATTACTTAAGAATTTGTTTTTTGTCGTAATAAAAATGCGACAACGCTTAGGTTGTCGCACAAAAAATGCTTTTCTTTTTGTAAAACATGAATAGCACGATTGCTTACAAAAGCAACTTCACAGAAAATAAATGTGAATCGGCAAAGAGTAAAACCTCGATACCTGCTATTTGTTTCTGCCTTCCACCTTAAAAGGTGCATGCTGAATGAAATATCAAACGCACAATCAAAAGCATTGCCTCCGACAACGAAGCATACAGTGAATATTATATTCAAAAATAAAATAATGTCAAGTATTTTTTAAAATTTAAAAACATTACATAACTTTAACTACCATTTAATTTTTCTTATTATTTTTTATTGATTATTCAATGCAAAACATTTGTATAATAAGCAATAAAAAACAAGCAACTATTATTGCTTGAATTTTTAAAAAAAATTTTTAAATTTATAAACTATTATCTACATCGTTTTCTTTCAAATTATTTTCTTCCTTATATTCAGAATTATCTGAAGAAAAAATCTCATCGCCCATTTTATCGTAAATAATTTGGTCTATTGCATCAACCATATTATCAACAGTTTTTTTATCGACATCATTTTTATCAAGCCAATTACTTGTCAAAGCCTCACCGATAAGAGATGTCGCATTGACAAAAGCACCTATCATTCTATAAGTTTCATCTTTTATTCCCAAAATATTTTTTGGTAAAATAAAAGCTTTAAGTCCAACCCATTTTAATATAGCAAACGCATTATTTATTATTTCGACAAATCTAATTCTTGAATTTTTAACTATATAATCATTAATAACATTCTTTTTTATCTGTTCAAGTTCTTCAATACTTTTATCATTTAATAAGATTACTTTTTCTTTCTTTGCCATATTTTCTCCTATTTGTATAATGAACTAATAATAAACTAAATTGAACCGAATGTCAATATTATATATTAAATAACAATGAATTTTTATTAAACTAACAAAACAAAAGATAAAAATTAATGAAAATCTTTAATCATATTATTAAATTCTTCTTCGTTGATAATTTTTACACCTAGAGATTTTGCTTTATCAAGTTTAGAACCTGCATTTTCTCCGCAAAGAACAAAATTTGTTTTAGAAGAAACGGAACTACTTGTCTTAGCACCTAAATTTTCAATAATAGACTCAAATTCATTTCTTGGTTTTGATAATGTTCCAGTAATAACAAAGGTTTTTCCTTCAAAATATAAGTTTTTATTCACTTGGACTTCCTTGATTACTATTCCATGAGCAAACAATCTTTCTATTTCACAAATATTTTCATAATCTCTAAAGAAGTCATAAATATTTTGAGCAATAATAGGTCCTATATCATTAACACTTAATATATCTTCATAACTTGCGTTTTTCAAATTATCAAAATTAAAATATTTTTTTGCAATATCCTTAGCAGTTTTAACTCCAACTTCTGGAATACCTAAAGCAAAAATAAATCTATAAAAATCAATGTTTTTGCTATTTTTAATAGAATTTAACATATTTTGAGCTTTTTTTTCTTTAAAATTATCAAGTTTTAATAAATCTTCCATTTTTAAATCAAATAAATCACTAGGTCTATTGATTGATAATGAATTATAAAAACTTTCTATTGATTTTTCTGAAACACCTTCAATATTGAATGCTTCTCTAGAACAAAAATGTGCTATTCTATCTATAACTTGTTCTTTGCAACCATATTTATTTTCACAATATAATAATGGCCCTTTCATTATAAGTTTGTGTTGACAAGAAGGACAATACTCAGGAGCAATTATTTCTTTTGAATAATCATATTTTTCTGCAAGCCCCATAATTTCAGGTATAACTTCGTTACTACGCCTTACAAATACACGCGACTTTTCCAAAACACCTTTCTTTTTAATATCTTCAATATTATTTAAAGTCGCTCTTTTTATAGTGGCACCTGCAAGTTCAACAGGCTCTAAATTAGCAATAGGAGTAACTCTCCCACTTCTTCCAACTTGCCAAGAAACACTTTCTAGATAAGTAGAAGTTTCCATTGCTGAAAATTTAAAAGCAACTGCCCATTTAGGAAATTTAGCAGTAAAACCTATTTTTTCACGATTTACAGTATCATTAATTTTAATAACCATACCATCAATCATAACATCAAGTTTAGATTTAATTTCATCAATCTTACTAATTTCCTGCTCAATTTCTTTTGCATTTTTGCAAATTTTGAAAAATTCCCCAGTTTGAAAACCATTTTTCTTCAAAAATTCATTCATTTCTAGTTGAGAAGTAAAATTTTTATTTTCACATAACAAAATACTATAACAAAAATAATCAAGATTTCTTTTCGCTGTTTCTTTAGGGTCAAGATTTCTCACTGCACCTGCAGCTGCATTTCTAGGATTTTTTAATTTTTCATCAGCTGTTTTATTGTATAATTCAAAGTTTTTGTTTGTCATCATACATTCACCTTGAACAATGAGCCTATCTTTAAAATCAATAGATAAAGGAACAGATTTTATTGTTTTTATTTGAAGAGAAACATCTTCACCTATAGTTCCGTTTCCTCTAGTTGTCGCACTAATAAATTTGCCATTATTGTATTCAATAACAATCTGAAGACCATCAAATTTATATTCTAAAGCAAATAAAGTGTTTGGACTTAAAGTCTGCATATCACTTACCCATTTTTCAAGGTCAGCAAAATCTCTTACTTTATTTAAAGAATAAAGCGGAACTGCATGTCTTTTCTTTTCAAATTTATCAAGGACTTGGTCACCTACTCTTTGTGTAGGTGAATTATCTAAAATAACTCCAGTTTCTTTTTCTAAATCAACAAGCTGATAATATAATTTGTCATATTCACTATCAGAAATGGTAGGATTATCAAGAACATAATAATTATAATTATGTTTTTCAATTTCCTTTATAAGATTTTTCATTATTTCTATTTTATTTTCCATTTTTTCTCCTTAATATGAAAAAATATAAATAAATATTAATTTTATAATTTTTTTATACTAGTATTAATAAAAATTAATTTTATAATATTTTGTATCTTTTCTTGTTCTTAATTTTATTCTTTAATTTCCAAAGGTGCAAGTTCAAGCATTAGACTTTTTTTACCAAATCCTTCAAAAATAATGTCTCCAACAAGTCCATCATCGCTTATTGAAATAATTTCTCCACTTCCAAATCTTGGATGTTCTACTTTTTGCCCTACATGATAAATTGTAACATCTTTTTTAGGTTTATATTCCTCTTTTTTCGGACTGATAATATTTTTATTCCATAAAGCTTGTCCAAAACCATTATTGATATTATTTGAATAACCAAATCCAGAATTTTGATTTGGAATAGATGATTTATAAAAATTTTCAACTTTTTTAGGTTTTTCTAAAGATAAAAGTCCTATTTCTCTACAAAATCTACTTGGAGCTTGATATTGACTTTCACGATACAAATATCTTTTGGAAGCATATGTTAGATATAATCTTTCCATAGCACGAGTCAAAGCAACATAACAAAGTCTTCTTTCTTCTTCAAGTTCGAAATTTGAATTTAATGCTCTTGAAAGAGGAAAAACACCTTCTTCAAGTCCAACAACAAAAACAACCTTAAATTCAAGTCCTTTAACTGCATGAACAGTTGCTATTGTTACCTGTCCTTCATTACCTATTTGGTCATTTTCACTACTTAAAGTTATACTTTCAAGAAAATCTCTTAAACTTAAATCAGGATTTAAAGATTCAAATTCTTTTACTGAAACGATAAATTGTTCAATATTATAAAGTCTATTCAAATCTTCTTCGTCTTTTAAATTATATGCACTTTTAATATTAAAATCATTTAAAACTTTTTCTACAAATTTTGAAATAGGTTTTTGAGAAAATATAGATAATTCTTTATAAATTTTAACAAAATCGGCAAATTTTTTAAAAATAATAGAATTTTGAGCAAAACTATCAGACAAAGCATTTTCTAATAAAGAATGATTTAAATCAAATTCGCGAAGTTTTGCAATAGTTCCATCACCTATAGACCTTTTAGGAAAATTAATAATTCTTTCAAAAGAAACATCATCTTTAGGGTTCAAAAATAATCTTAAATATGCAACTATATTTTTTATTTCTGACCTTTCATAAAACTTTACACCACCAAAAATTCTATGTGGAATATTATAAGATAAGAAAGCCTCTTCAAAATTTCTTGACAAAGCATTGATTCTCATAAGAACTGCAATATCTTTATAATTATAACCTCTTTTACTCAAACTTTCTATAGTTTTAGCAACAAACAAAGCTTCATCTCTTTCATCTACTGCATTATATAAAATAGGTTTTTCACCTTCTTCATTATCAGTCCACATATTCTTCTCAAGCCTTTGCTTGTTGTTTTTAATCACATTATTTGCAATACTAATTATACCCTTTGTAGAACGATAATTTCTTTCAAGTTTAAAAACTTTAACATTAGGAAAATCTTTTTTAAAATTGAAAATATTTTGAAAATTAGCCCCTCTCCATGAATAAATACATTGGTCTTCATCACCAACTACAAAAATGTTACCATGCACGCTAGCCAAAAGTTTTACAATTTTATATTGAACTAAGTTTGTATCTTGAAATTCATCAACAAGAATATATTTAAATCTATTAGCATAATAATCTTTAACTTGTGGACATTTTTCAAATAGTTCTACAACCTTAACTAATAAATCATCAAAATCTAGAGCATTGCATTTTTCTAATTTTGATTGATAAGCCACCATAAGTTTGCCTATTTTTAGCATACCAAATTCGTCTTCATGAGTATTGACATATTCTTCTAAAGACTGAATACCATTTTTAAAATTAGAAATATGATAAGCTAGTCTCTTTTTTAATTTATCATCACTTTCACCATTTTCTACTAAAACTTCTTTTAAAACTTTATCACTATCGCTTTCACTAAAAATAGAAAAATCTCTAGTAAATTTTCCAAGCTTATCAATATCCATTCTCAACATTTTGGCACACATTGAGTGAAATGTTGAAATCCATATCTCACCAGCTCTATCAGTCATTTGTCCTATTCTTTCTCTCATTTCGTTTGAAGCTTTGTTAGTAAAAGTAATAGCCAAAATATTATATGGACTTATGTTCATTTCACACATTAAATAAGCAACTCTTGATGTCAAAAGTCTTGTTTTTCCACTTCCTGCACCAGCAGTAACTAAAACAGCACCTTCAGTTTGTTTAAGTGCATTTAATTGTTCTTCATTTAGTTTTTCTATATCAAATTTCATAATAATATATGATAACAAATTTACCTTTTAAAGTAAATCAAAAATCTACATTTAATAATAATGAATAAAAAAGATATCAATAAAAAAACTTTAAAAAATAAAAAACAGTCTTAATTCTTTATTTTAAGACTGTTTATTAGTAAAATGACATTATTTTTAAAAATTATAATATAAATTTAGCTTTTTAGTTAATATTCACTGATTATATGTTTTTTATCAATAATATTAAAAAATACAAATATTAAACACTGACAAATTAACAACTAAAAATAAATAAATTAAAGGAGAATACAAAGCACTCCACCCTTTCCTTCATTTACAATTCTAGAAAGAGTTTTTCTCATTTTGCGTTGAGCTTCAACCGGCATTGTAACAATTTTTGTATTAATGTTATCACCAATCAAAGAATATAAACTTTTGCCTAATATATTTGTATCCCAAATAGATGCTGGGTCTTGTTCAAATTGTTCAACAAGACTTTTTGCTAAATCTTGGCTTTGGTCTTCAGTTCCTACAAGTGGTGTAACTTCTGTTTCAACATCAACTCTCATTATATGCAAGCTTGGAGCAGTTGCTTTGATTTTAACCCCAAATCTTCCACCCTGTTTAATAATTTCAGGTTCACCAAGTTCAAGATCATCACGCTTTGGCTCAACAATTCCATAACCTGTTTGACTAACTTGTTCAAGAGCGCTTTTTATTTTATCATATTCAACTTTTGCTACTGCAAGTTGTTTAATATAACTTATAAGAGCAAAATCATCTTTGATTTCATAACCACATTGACTAGATAAAACCTTGTAAAATAAATCTGCTTTAGGAATAACATCAAATTCTACAATTCCATTTCCAGCATTTATAGTTGATACAGTTATTGGTTCAAAACATTCGCTATCTTCAAAAGCAATTTGATTTTTATCTGCGTCGCTAAGTTTTATCATTTGATTTCCAAGTCTTTTCATTTCACTTGCAATTTCTTTAATAATGTCATTAGAAAAATCAAGTGCGCAAAGCCAATTTGGCATTTTAACATGAAGTGATGAAACAGGAAATTCCATTAATATTTTTTCAAAAACTTTGTCTACATCTTCATCTTTAAGTTCTTTTGCATTTAAAGCAATTACAGGAACATCATATTTTCCCGATAAAGAAGAAGTTAATTTTTTTACTTCTGTGCTATTAGGTGATTTACAATTAACAACTAGAACAAAAGGTTTGCCACATTCTTTCATTTCACCAATAACTCTTTCTTCAGCTTCAATATAGTTACTTCTAGGAATATCAGTAACAGAACCATCAGTAGTTAAAACAATTCCGATTGTCGAATGTTCGTTGATAACTTTATTAGTTCCAAGTTCAGCAGCTTCTTCAAAAGGCAATTCTTCATCAGACCAAGGTGTTTTTACAAGTCTTGGTTTATCATCTTCAGTGTGTCCCATAACACCATTGACAAGATAGCCCACGCAATCAATCATTCTAACCTGCATATCTGCACCCGCCACCTTTATAGCGACAGCTTCATTAGGAACAAATCTAGGCTGTGTAGTCATGATTGTTTTACCGTCAGCACTTTGAGGTAGTTCGTCAATAGTTCTTTCTTTAGAATTTTTTTCAGTGATATTAGGAAGTACTAATTTTTTCATAAATTCTGTTATAAAAGTGGACTTGCCAACTCTAACAGGTCCAACAACACCAATATAAATGTCACCATTAGTACGAGTTTTAATATCATCATAAATTTGGAATTTTTCCATAATTATGCCTCCTATGCGACAAGATAATCTATGCTTATGGAAAGCGAAATATAACTAAAACAATCTAGAAAATAAAATCTTAATTATAATTTATTAATTTTGTTTTTTAAACATCGCTTTAAATATTAAAATTTAAATAGTTAAAACAAAAAAAGCTGATTTTATTAGCCAGCTTTCTTTTACTATTTTATTTATCAGTTGCACTATCATCAGTATTAATAATATTTTTATCTTTATTAATTTCTTCTTCACTTATATTTTCTTTAGGCATTTCTTTTTCAATATTGATTTCATCATGATTATTTGTATCATCTTCATTGTTGAGTTTACTAATATTTTCCTCTTCAATTATAATTTCTTCATCAGAATTATTTTCATTGTTTTGTTCTTCTATATTGATTTCAGTTTTTACTTCTTCACTATCATTATTGTTTTCTTCTTTCTTTTGTAAATCTGTCACTATAATTTCTTTTTCAGGTTTATTATCTACAAATTGTTCATCAATAATTTGTTCACCTTTTTTATGACAGAAAACTTTAACAACATGAGCTCTAAAATTAATTTTATTTTCTGTGTGATTAATAAGTCTTTTAATATTTGAATGATGTCTAACGAGAATTAAAATAAATAATGCCCAAACAAATATTGTAATAAGCCAAGCATATTGCACTTTTGCAAGCCAAACATAAATAGTATAAGCTATAGTCAAACCACCGGTATATATGAAAGAAATTACACTACCATATTCAACAAACATAAAAATGATAAAACATACTATAAACCAAGCCATTGCTACATACCAAAGATTAGAGAATAAGAATATACCAGCAAGACAGGCAACCCCCTTCCCACCTTTAAATTTGGACCATACAGGGAAATTATATCCAATCATTAAAAATATAGCACTAACAAAATAAATAACTTGATCATATTGAGGAAGTAATAATTTAAACACTAAACAAGTTAAGCCACTTTTAATAACTTCAGCTATAAATGTAGCAAAAGCAAGTATAAACCCAAAATTTCTAAGCATATTCATTGTTCCGGGATTGCCACTTCCGAGTTTAGTTATGTCCTTATGTTTAGTTTGCCAAGCTAAAATCTTTGAAAAATTAATTGTTCCAATAAAATAAGAAACAAAAGCTACAAGAATAAAATAAAGTATATCAGTAGTTGTCATTCTTCACCTTTACCTTTTATTATAATTTTAAGTGGAGTTCCAGAAAAATCTACACTTTGTCTTAATCTATTTTCCAAGTATCTTCTATAGGAGAAATTGATAAGTTTAGGTTCATTAACAAAAATTACAAAAGTAGGAGGATTAGTAGAAGCTTGAGTTATATATTTAATTTTTGCACGCCTACCACTTTGAGCTTGAGGTTCAAAATTCAAAATAGCCTGATGTAATAAATCATTAAGAGCACCAGTAGAAATTCTTTTAGAAGAATTTTCATAACTTTCAATAGCAAGTTGCATAATTTGTCCAACACTTTCGCCAGTTAAAGCAGAAACGAATACAACCTTAAAATAACTCATAAAACTCAACTGATTGTTAAGCATTGCTAAATAGGATTGCTTATCTTTTGATTTAATATCCCATTTATTAACAACAATAACAGAAGGTTTGCCAGCTTCATGAACATATCCGGCAATTTTAACATCTTGCTCAGCAATAGATTCGTTAGAGCCATCAACAACAATAAGAGCAATATCGCACTGGTCAATGCTAGACATAGTTCGCAAAACACTATAACCTTCAATAGTTCCACTTTCAATAACTTTTTGCTTTCTTAGTCCGGCAGTATCAATAAGAGCAAAATCTTGTTTATTATAACGGAAAGGAACAAAGACGCTATCACGAGTAGTTCCTTCAATGCTACTAACAACAACTCTATTATTGCCTATAATTTTGTTAGTAAGAGAACTTTTTCCAACATTAGGTCTACCAACTATAGCAATTTTTGTAGCATTAATATCTTCACCTTCAAGATTAAGATTAGAAAAATTTGCAACAATCGCGTCAAGAACATCACCAATTCCTTTGCCTTGAGAAAGAGATAAAGGATAAGGCTGGCCAAGACCAAGCGAATAAAATTCATAAGTATTCTCAATTTCAAATCTATCTAATTTGTTTACTACAAGAATAACAGGTTTTTTTGACCTATGCAAAATTTGAGCAACTTCGTTATCATTATTAGTAATGCCACTTTGCCCGTCAACTAAAAAGACAATAACATCAGCTTGTTCAATAGCAATTTTTGCTTGAATTAAAATATCTTTTTGAAATTTATCATCACTAAATCTATCGATACCACCAGTATCGACTAGAGTAAAAGTATAACCTTGCCATTGAGCATCAGCATAAAGCCTGTCGCGTGTAACACCCGGCATATCATCAACAATACTAATTCTTTTACCGCAGACTTTGTTAAAAAAAGTACTTTTTCCAACATTAGGTCTGCCAACAATAGCAACAATAGGTTTTAACATAAATAATCACCAACTAAACTTTAACATATTTTATAATAAAAAACAAGAAAAATAAAAAAGAAATCGTTTATTTAATAGATAAACTATTGAATAATAAAAATAAAATGTTTATAACTAATACTTAAAACAAAATTTAATTTAATAAGACAAATTAAATATTAAGAATAGAGAAAACAATATAGTTAAGAGCAGTATCTTGAAGCATTTGCCCATTTTTAATATTAAAGTCAACTTCTTCTAAAAGAGAATATATTTTTTTAAGTTGAATTTTAGAAAAATTTTTCGCCTGAGCTCTTTGTTTGGTTATTGCGTATTCTTTAACACCGAGTAAAGAAGCAAGCACTTTATTATCAATGTCAGAAATAGAAATGAAGAAAAGTCGTCTAAAATGATTAGTAATAAGAGAGATAAGCCCTTGCTCTTTTGCCATTTGATTTAAAAGATTTATGGCAAGGTCAGCATTTTTACTACCTAACGCTTCAGTAAGCTGATAAACAATATATTCGTAATCTTTACTAGTCAAATTATCAATCATTTGCTTAGTAATAAGCTCTTCATCACCTGCATAGGCAGAAATTTTTGAAACTTCGTTTATAATTTTGCTTAAATATCCATTAGTGCTATCAAATAAAGTGCTAACTGCTTCTTCGCTGATTTTTTTGCCATTTTTTTCAAACTCACTAATAATTAAAGCTTTACAAAGTGGATAATCAAATCTTTTGCAGTCTACAAATTCAGCATAATCTTTTAAGAAATCAAATTTTTTAAAATAATCAAAAATCACAAGAACACTACTATCAGACGGAGAAGATAAATAATTAAAAAATGTTTTTTTATCATTTTCACTAATTTTAGCAACATTTTTAACTAAAACTAATCTTCGCTCGTCAGCCATTGGAAGCATTTCAAGACTGTCTATAACACTTTTAACAGAAAAATTTTCATCATCAAATTTTTGCAAATTAAAATCTTCGAAATTAATATTGCAAGCCTTTTTTATCATAGCAAAGCCACGGTCATAAAGAAAGAAATCTTCGCCTTGAAAAAGATAAAAATTTTTAAGTTCACCTTTTAATCTTTGTTTTAAAGTTTTCAATCAAGCCCCCTTACAACAAAACTATCATAATCGAGTTTAAAATATAAATTCCCATTTAAATCATAACTAAAATCAGAATAAGCATAGTCCTTGCTTGTTACAACTGTCGCATCACAAAATCTACCAATATCCTGATTATTTCCAGCAATAACTAAATGTGGATTATACTCAGAAATCGCATTTTTATAATAAGTTAAATTATTATAATTGTTTTCTTCATCATTTGCAACAAAAACACAAATTTGGTCAAAATTTATGCAAGCACCTAAAACATCTTCATCATCGTTTAAAATGTAGTTTATCACAAAATCTCCGGCACTAATAGTATAATCACCATAAGATATAAGAATATTATCAACACTTGTATCACCTTCGCGAGCAATATAGTGAGAAATGTTGTAATCTGATAACTCCCCAAGCCTGCCCATGCTTAACTCTTCAAAAGCAAGATAATAATCAAAACTATTAACTTTATTGTTGTTCATATAACGAGTTAAAATATAGTTTTTTCCAATAAGTAAAACTTGCCCTGAAGAATTTTTAAGGATAACAACCTGCTCATCATAACTATTTAGGTAAACAACTCCTGTGCTAAACTTTGTAGAAATGGAAGTAAAACCATAATTACAACATAAACATAGTATTAAGAAACAACTCAAAATGAATTTATTAATAGGTTTCGCCATAAAAACTTGACTTAATATAAAAACTAAGATAAAGAAAAAACAACAAATACCAAAAGATAAAGGAGTAAGTGCAACTTTTAATGAAGAAGTAGAAAAAATTTGCGCTAAAATAGTGATAAATCTAATTCCATAATCACCAACAATAAACAGCGAAGATAAGAAAGGCAAAATAAGTGAAAGCATTGATATTATAAATAAGAATGGATATAAAATTGAGAAGATAGAAACTACTAAGAGATTTATAACAAAGAACAGTAAATTAAATTGTGAAGAAAATAATGCTAAAAAAGGGAAAATTGCAACTTGAGCAGAAAACGATACAGCAAAATATTTAGAAACAAAATCAGGACACCATTTAATAAAAAATCTATAGAAAGCAGGATATAACAAAATTATTCCACATACACAAGAAATTGACATTAAAAAACCAACATCAAAAGCAGAAAGCGGACTAAATAAAATGATGACCAATCCTGCAAAACCTAGCGAATTTAAAGAATCATACCTTCTTCCTAGTAACGATGATATCATCATTATAATTCCCATAACTGACGCTCTTATAACAGACGGAGTAAATCCACATAGAAAAGCATAAAAGATTATAATTAATGTTGTTATTAGAAACCTTATGTATTTGTTAATATGTAAAAGTTTTAAAAATCCAAAAATTAATAAAATCAAAAAACTTATATGTAAACCTGAAACAGCCAAAATGTGTATAATTCCTGAATCTCTATAAGCCTCTTCTACTTCATAAACAATTCCAGATTTATCTCCAAATAAAACAGCATAAGATATTGACGCACTCTCCTCTGACATATTAGAATACAACTTTTCTTTAATCGCCAATCTAATTTTTTCGTCAATTTTTATGTTGTTGTTGCTAACAACTATATCATCACTAGAAACTTCAGCAGTATATCCTACACCTGCACGATAATTACTACTATTAAATGAATCTAAAGTAAATAAGTGTACACTCTCAAGACTTGATTCAAAAGCAATAGTGTCCCCTATCTTAATATCATTTTCACCTTTAGAAATATAAACTTTTACATTTTTATCACTTTTGCCATTTATTTTAACTTCATCTATTACAGCAATATAACTATATTTAGTTTCTTCAAAGTTATCACTCACTCTGCCTACAACCGAAACATTGCCTTGATAATATGTAGGCTTTGTTGTAAAATATCCTATAAAAAATAGCCCACAACCTATAAAGAAACAAGCAAATAAAACTAGCATGATTTTGTATTTTTTCTTCCATATCAATAAAAATGCTAAAGATGAAAGAAGAAGCAACGAAATAATAAGCGTTTCTATAGAGTTACTGTAAAGATAACCAGCAACTACTATCCCAAACAAGCATGCTAAAAAAGGATAAAATATCCACCTAAAGTTTATAAATCTTTGTGTATTCACTTGTATAGTTTAACAAATTATCAATTTTTCTTCAATTATTTTGTCGTTTTTTATCTAATATTTCAAATTATATATTGCTTAAAATTGTATGTTTTTTGCATAAAACTATAAAAAATAATAAAAAAAAGTTTTTTATATATAGAATAAAATTTAAAAAAGCACTTGAAAAATAAATTCTTTATGATATAATAAATGTAGAAATATAGCCATAAAAGGAGAGAATTATGGAAAAACAAAATTTTGAATTTGAAAAAATTAATAATGAAAATTCAACAAATAAAAAAACTAAAAAGCCATTGCTTAAACGCTTAGGTGGTGCTTTGAAAATCGCTGTTGTAACAATGCTAGTTACATTAGTTGCATCAACATTTGTTGCTTGTGATTTATTTAATGGCGGAAAAGATAATCCTGATGACCCAAACCAAGGAATAGTTACTCCTGAACCAGAACCTGAACCAGAACCTGAACCAGAGCCTGAACCAGAACCTGAACCAGAGCCTGAACCAGAGCCTGAACCAGAACCAGAGCCAGAACCTGAACCAGAGCCTGAGCCAGAACCAGAACCTGAGCCTGAACCAGAACCTGAGCCTGAACCAGAACCAGAACCTGAACCAGACCCATCAGATGAACCACAAGACATAACAGAAGTTGATGAAATTGACGAAATCAACAAATTTGGTGATGAAATTAATAAACTCTTTAATGATAGATATTTGAATTCCGTTGTTAAAGAAATAGGAAAAACTGCTTCTGTTGACAACATTGTTGATGGAAGTATTGAATGGAGAATAAATGCAAATGGAAACAATGTTTCTTCACTTCAAGTAAGTTTTTATTACAATAAAGATGGTGTATATTCATTAAAAGTTGCAAACATAGATGCAAATAATACATCAATAAATGAAATAATAAATGGAAATGTTCAAGGTTCAAACATAAAACTTGAATCTATGTCAATTTCAGTAATAGCAAGCAACATCGAAGCAAACAAAGAACTTGGAAATCTAGTTATCAACATAGTTAATAACGCAGAAGATACAGAAACTCAAAATGAAGGAGACATTTGGTGTAGTATTCAAGGAGATTCAACCGCAATAGGCGGAAAAGATTATAGAGTAATTTCAGTATATCAAATCACTGAAAATCAAATTCAAAAATATGAAATAACTGTAGAAGCACCTACAATAAATGTAGAAAAAATAATGCAAAACATCAAAGATGGAAAAACAAGAGGAACACCTACTTGCACAAATGAATATACTTTTGAAGGACAAAAAATTGAACAAGAAACAAGTAACAACGCCTTAAATGCTCAATATAATAGTTATTCTCTTTTCAATGATTTTGATGACGAATATGTATTCGAATAAAAAAGTGGCAAACGCCACTTTTTTTTGTTTATTTTATAAATAAAATAAAAATATACAAAAAAAATTGATTTTTATGGTTTTTTAGGATAAAATAAAGGTATGAAAAAGAAAATTTGGTTTAAAGTAATTTGTTTTATAATGCTTGCAATATTCCCGGCATTAACTTTGTTTGCAGGTTGTGCCGACAAAGATGCAAATATCGATGGTAACGATGGTTTGAATGGTGAACAACTAACAAGTGCCAACCTATACGGCACAAAAGTTTTATACCGTCCAGATGACTATGACTATGATATTGGTTCTGGTGGTTCTAGTGGTGACGGAAGCAGAACTAATGATTATTATGGAAAGTATGCATGGCAAATTGTTGACTATCTTTATAGAATTTACGAAATATCAAATACTGATCTTATTAAGGGAAATGATAACAATGGAACTCCAGCCAACAATCCAGATTTTGATTTAAACAATATTCCATACTTATATGATAGTATGCGTTATCAAGTCAACACCGAAGCACTTGTTACGCAAAGAATAACAATAAACGCTGATGGAACAAAAACTATTGAAGATTTAACAAAAAACAATTCAATATACTATGTTGTAGGTGCTGACATTTCACTCGCTTGGAATTGGGGCGCTCCTTATGATTTGAAAATAAATAATACTAACACCAACACATATTTAACTGATAGTGAACAAACTATAGCATATTATAAAGACAACACAGAAAGCGATTATTATGATTATATTTTAATAAATAATAACATATATAATGGATACGATATTTTAAATAATTCAAATTCGTTTGTAGATGAATCTTATTCTATAAATTGGTATTCAAATCAATTAACTTTTGGAAATTATTTAATGTTATACTACTTGGGAACAAGTAGTGCAAGTGAAACTGAAGACGAAGAATATTCTGATTTTGTAAAAGCGCTTGAATATGCAATTTATTGCTATGCTATCGACATTGAGCCATCACAAGTTTCAGTAACCTTTGCACAAGACGGAACACCAAACTTCAAAATCGGCACTTATGCAAGTGTTGACGAAGCCCTTGAACAAGCAAAAGAAAACTTCAAAATCTTAGGTTCTTTCGTAGGACTTTCAACAAGACAAATTGAAAAAATCAAACAATGGGTTTTAGACAATATTATTGGACAAAATGTAGTTTCAAATAATGATTATTTTTATAGATACTCCAATGCAACTGAAATTGTAACAATAAATTCTGACGGAACAAAAACATATTCTTATGATTTTGGTAATTATAACAGTGTAAACGAACTTGGAAGAAATTATGAAGAAACAGTAAACAACATTATTGACAATGTATGTAGTGAAGTTTCGATAGGAAAAAATGACGATGGAAGTGATGTAACAATTGATGATAGATTCCCTGCATCAGAAATTATGGAATATGCAGGAGTTGCAAACAATGTTTATGGAGATGATAGTTTCGCAGTTCCAGGTGAAGAAAATTCTTCTGAAAAAATTAGACCTTACGAATATCAATCAATAGCATTTATGGTTAAAGACCCTACAAATGTTGATACTTTATCAATAGCAGTTAAATATGACGCCGGACTTGACGGAACACAAGAAGGAGTGTATGGCGAAGAATATATTGAAATGATAATTGATGTAAACTACTATAATCACATAACTGACGAACTTCAAGTTCTTAAATCACAAAAAATCAAAGTTTATGACGGACCATTCAACTCTAGTGATTTATACCTTACAAGCACAGGCGGAAAAGATGAGTTTATTACAGATTCTACATCACCTAAAGACCACTTCAGTGGAGTTACATTTGATGACTTAGGTATAAAAAATCTTTCATCTTTCAATGTTGACATTGGAGGTGGAATACTTAAAACTGATGTTGGAAAGGCTGGATACGGTAAAGATTTATTAATAACTGAAACACCACTTGTACTTACAGGAACTTCAAATGTAAGAAAATATTATGAAATAGTAGAACCCGGCTCTTCAGAACTTGATGAAGAAGTGATTGCAGACGGATACACCTACTTATCAGGAAGATTTAACTCAGATATGTTTGGTGGCGCTGAAGGTTGTGATTATCTTGAAGTTACATTTAAAGTTATCAAGGAAATAGGCGACCTTGGTTCTAACTATAGATTCTATGCCGGCGCATATCTAGGCGGAATTGGAACTTTACTAAGTGAATAAATTAGTATTATTATAAAATTAATCTTAATATTTACAAATATTTAACTTATTAAACTTAATTTTTAATCTTATTTACTAAAATAAAAACATATTTACCATGTCAAAGATAAGTTTAACTAAGAAAAAAAATTATACTAAATTAAAAAGTTTATTAACGAAAAGAGAGAGCATATAAAAATGCTCTCTCTTTTTATAAAAAATATAATTATTATATTCAATATTAATTTATATTTCTTTATCAATATTTTCTTCTATTTTAATTTGTTCTTCCTTTTCTATAGCTTGTCCTATATCATCAATGTTATTTTCTATATTTTTATTCCCTAAATCTTCTATAGCATCATTTTCTGTTGAATTACTGTTATCTTGACTATTATTCGGCATGGAAACAACACCAAACACAACCAAAAGTCCAGCTACAGCCATTATAATATCAGAAACAATTTTATTATTAACATAAAAGCCAAATGCTTGACCTAATGCATTAAGAAGAACAACAACAGCGCCAGAAAGTGCTGTCCAAAAACTAAAAGATTTTATTTTATTTTTCATATTTGCCTCCACCGACCAACTCTTTAAGTTCGCCAATTTCTTCTTTTACTTGTTCTATCACTTCAAGATGCGAAGTAAGTTGCTCAATAGTTTCTCTATAAGAATCTTCTCTTTTAGCGCTATCTTTCAACTGATAGAAAAACAAAAACACAAAAAGCATTGCAAAAATGCCATTACTGACAACAATTTTGACAAGTTCAGTCCAAAAATCCATTTTATTTCTCCTTGACAATTAATAAACTTTTTGCAATTTCTCTTTCCTTTTGAATTTTTAAACAGTTTATAAAAGCAATATTATTTTGATAATTTAATTTCATTCTCTTATGCTCACATTCAAAGCAAAATTTGAAATATCCACCTGTCCTACACTAGAAATAGAAAAATCAAATTCATTTCCTGTCAAATTTACTCGAATTGTTTGAATTTTTTCATCACCTTTTACAGACAAAATTTTTTCTCCCCTTTCACAAGAAATTGTGACTTCGCAATCATAAAGACTTTTTATTACAATTGAACGAATAGTTTTCTTTTTTCCATAAATGCCAAAGTCAGTTTTAACACTTTGCCAATATTTATCCAAATTCTCTTCAAATATTTTTCCGTCTTGTTTTATCTCTCCAACCTTTCCATAATTTTCAGCGTCATTAAAGTTCGCTAATAGTTTGGTTTTAAAAGGATTATTTAAAGTTAAAAGATTGCAAATATCAACTCCCCTTATAATATCAGCATGTCCACTTGATAAGTCATACACTAGCAAAATATTATTAACATATCCTTCACTATTATTTTCACAGCCAACTTTTTTGTCGTCAATATTTGCCTTGCAAGCCAAATAATACTTACCATCATAAATACTAGCACAAGAATTTTTTTGATTTATTCCTTTTATCCACTTTACATAATCAATTTCTATATCACTAACACTAGTACCATTAAACTTCTTTAGTCCGTTAGTTGTGAAAAAATATACATCATCACCATTTAGAACAATAGTATTTGGATAGATATAACTATCACTATGATATAAGTGATTTACAGCAAAATCTTCATTTGAGCCATATATTGAAAGTTTTGTAATACCATAATCTCTGAAAATATAAAGATAATCATTGAAAGAAATCAGTTTTTGCAAATCTCCTCGTTCATCTCCAAAGTCTAAATCTTTTGTTTTCTCGTCAGAAAAATTCACAATCTCAAGTTCTTCTGTATAAATCAAAGTAGCTCTTGCCTCTGCTGTTATTGCAAACAACTTTCCACCATAAACACAGCAAGATATTATTTGTGGTGCATTTTCATTTTCTTCAGTAGAACCACCTGTTAGAACCATTAAACTATCCCCTTCACCTGAAAGCAAAAGAGCATCTTGAGTTCCTTTTCTATAATATGCTGCAAATGGGGTTTGCGTAAAAGTATTTGGTATAACAAAAGAAGCTAGTCTTTGTCCAAACATATTATCATAACAAATATAACCTTCATCATTGTAATAAAATAAATAATACTTGTTTGTATCAATATTTTGGTCATACCATTTTAATTTCCAAATAGCTTTTATTTGATTACCCTTAAAATTTACTACACTTTCATTGTTCAAATCAGTTTCACTAGATGGCATTTTTAATTGGCTAAATCCATAACCAGATTTAAGTGCTCCATTTAATGATACTAAATTGTAAGCAATTTTTGTTTTTCCAAATTCTTCTAAATCATCACTTTTTTGAGCTAAATTTTCGCCAAACATATTAAACTTATATGTTTTTTCTTTGCTTTTAATTTTGTCTGTATATCCCATTATAACCACCTCCTAGATGGCATACGGGTTTCTCTTTTTCTTTTTAAAAGGTTCGATAGTGAACTATTAAGTCGTTCTTGCCAAATATCTGCTTCATCATATAAAGTCTGCATAATATAATATTCTCTAGCTATACCATAAGCGTATACCCTTGCAGGTATTGGCGATGGAAATTCATCTTCAAAAGTATAACTTTGAGGAGAAGTTGTGTATAATACTTCAACTTTATTACATAATGCAACAATATAATCAGACATAACTTTAAACTTAATTTTTCTTCCTTTGCTATCCTTTACATTAACTATTTGCAAAGGATAAGTAGAAAATTTCGAAAAATCTACTTTAAAATCTATAGTAGAAAATATTTCCCTTTTGTAAATTGGTAAATGCTCTGTTGCTATTTCACAATTAACAAGATTAAAACATTCCACCATTGAAAGAACCACTTCTTGTTCTAAACTTGTTAAACTATTAAAATCATTTTGAGATAATTTATCTTTTAGTTGCTCATTTTCTGTAAAAGCACATGCAATCATTATTATTTCTTTTATTGACATAATGCCTCCTTTATTTTTTCAACTTGTTGTTTAATCAATTTCTCTTGCAACTTTTCATTTTCTCTATCAATCTCTTTAATTATTTCATCTTGTCTTTCACTTCTAGTTTTCAAAGCATAATCTATCGTGCGTTCATCAAGACATGAAAAAGGTATAGTAAAAGCATAACTATTTTTAGATTGTCCTTTAACATGGACTTGATAATTTCTGTCATCTAAACTATAAATTATATAGTAATCTTTATCTATTTCTTTTAATCTTTGACTTATAAATAAAACATCATTTTCTATTATTATATATTTTTTCATATTTATCCCTTTTAAATTAGAAGTTTAGACTTAAATAATTAAGATAAAAAAGGCAAAAAACTTATTTGTTTTCTGCCTTATTTATACTAAGACTTTAATTTATAATATTGATTAAACTTTTATCCTACTATGCAAATGGATTAGTAACAGTAGATTTTATTTTTGATATTTTAGCTTGTCCGCATGGCTTATCACAAATTAATTCTGCATACTTAACAAGAGTAGCACTATATGTTGGATATCCTTGATTTTGTCTTAAAATTCTACCGTCCTCATTTTCAAGCCATTTCCAATCGCAAAGTTGATGTAAAGTAAAATCATTTGTATTAAGTAAATACATTGTGTCGCTATCTACAAATCTATCTGCAACTACAGGTATTCCATTGTGAGAAATTGTTTTAAAACCACCTTCAAGTTCCATAACTTCAATATTTCTTCTGTAAGCACCAAGATAACTTTGATATGCTCTTCTTACCTGTGATGAACAAGCTATAAAATTAATTTGACTATCAACATTCATATCAAGAAAATCAATTGCTTCTTGAATTAGAGTATCAGAAATTTCAGTTTCTACACTTGAAGTATAAGCTTTAAGCCAAGGATGTTCTGTTCTGCTTACTCCATAAATTGTGTCATCAGAAGAGAATATTTTTCCAAGTCCAGAAATTTCGAAACCTTTTGAACCTTGAACATAAATTGTATCATTTGCAGATATAGTTAATGTTTCACTAGATTCATATTTTACTGTATTATTTACTCTATCAACATAAACTATTTTTAAAGGATTTGTGTTTACTTTGGTTGTAGTATTATAAACATCAATCAACATACCTTCAATCATGTTATTAACTTTATCGCAAGTAATAACTTTATCAGCATGACTTTTAACAGTAGCAAGTAATCCGCTGCCATCGCCGTACAACATTCTTCCTAAGTTAAATGAACTTGCTTTTACTAAACCTTCCATTTCATCAGATAAGAGATTAACAAAAGCACCAATATTATTTGCAGATGCTCTTACAGCTTTATCAGAAATCTCAATTTTTCCATATAAGTTTTTTAAATCAGAAACAAATTGAACATAACTATTTGCTGAAGAAGTTGGTAATGCATCAGTTTCACTACCTGCTCCAATTCCACCATTAATTCCATAAGGTGCAAGTTTTCTTATTTCTTTTCCCCAAACATCTTTAGTTGATTGTTTTATTTTAGCAAGAAGTGGATTTGCTTTTACATTGAGTTGATTTGCAACTACTCCAAGATATACATCTTTTAATGCACTCTCTGCTGTTTTTAATGTAACCATTATTTTCTCCTTTTATTTTTAAATATTAAATTAATTTAAAATAAATTTATATAAATAAATTAAATTAATTAATTTTCATAAAATATAATTAAATAAAATTTTTATTTTATATTATTTTTTATTTAATTTTATATTTATTTTTTGATATTTTTAATTTTAAAAATTATTTTTTAATTAATTATTTATTTTTTTAATATTTTTGTAATATTTTTAATAATTTTTATTAATTATTTATATTTTAATTTTTATTGTAATAATTATTTTTATTAAATTTTATAATTATTTTATTTAATTATAATAATTATTTTATTTAATTGTTTAATTTATAAAATTAAAATAATTTATTTTTATATTTTAACTAAACATTTTATCCACGAGTTTTTTTGCTTCTTCAAGTGTGGAAGGATTATCTGGTAAAACTTCAGACAATCTTTCACCACTAGAAGAAATAGATACAGGTGGCATATTATTTTTTAATTGAATTAAATAATCTTTAATAATATTCTCTTTTAAACTTTCACTTGACTTTACATAATTATTTACAATTTCATCTTGCAAAGTTGGTGATTTAAAATGCTTAAGCACAACATTTGCCCAAGCTTGTTCAAAAGGATTTTGATTTTGCATATTGAGATTTTCTTTAATCTCATCAATAAAACTTTCTGCTTCTTTATTTGCAAAAAGGAAATTTTGAAGACCTTCTTCTAATTCATCATTTGAACTTTTTGTAGTATTTATATTTTCTTTGTTTACAGAATTTGAATTTTGTATATCTTCATTAAAAAGATTATCAGTTTCAATATTTTTATTTTGACCGTCTTCTTTGTTCAATTCAACTGTATTTGATTGTAAATTAGAATTTCCGCAATCTTTATTTTTATTAGCTTTATAGTCTTCTTCATTTTTATCTTTTTGCAACTTGCTTAAAAGTTGACACTTCTTGGTAAATTCAGACTGAAGATTGTTATAGGCCTCTAACAATGCTCTAGGTGTCTTAAATTTTCCAAGTGTGTCTTGAGAGCCAATATCTTCACTCACGGCACTATCCCCACTTGCTCCGTTTAAAGCCATTGCCGGTTCCTCGATTGGTTGTTCTCTTATTAATTCTTCCATGTTTATTGTTCCTCCATTTGTCTTTTATGATTTTTTATGTGTTCAAGATAAATTTTTTCTATTTTATCATTTTTAGAACATACTTTTTCAAAATCATTACCAAGCATAAAGGCAATATGTTCATTGATATGGAGATTGTTATCGTCAATTTCACTGACTTTACAATTTATTCCATCTAACATTTTCAGATTTTCCTTCCCTGCTTTTTTGATATGAAGTTCATTCAAATCTTGAGCACTTTCCCAATTTCCCATTCCAAGCATTTCTAAAATTTTACTTTTCATTTTACTTGTCATTTTGCCTTCATCATCACTTAAAATTCCACTTTCAAGTAATGAAAAAACTAATTCTCTTCTTTGAGTCATACTTTGCAATCCATCACTTATATTTTCTATTTCTAAATCATCACTTGAAATATCTGATGAAGAAAAATAGAAAAGTTCTATTTGTCCATTCTCTCCAACTATTCTTGCAAGTCTAGGAAAGATTGCAAATTGTTTATACAATTTAAGTATTTTCTTTGCAATGTTTACAAAAGAATTTTTTATACTTTCTATTGAAGCATTTAATCTTTCTTCGTCTTGTGTAATCAAAAGTTCAAGTGCTGTTCCACTTATATTTGAAGAAATTGAACTTGAATTTAACATTTCATTAACTCCACTGATTTTATTAAATTCATCAAGCAAACAATTCTCTTCTTCGCTTAATCCAGACGGCAAAGACTCCCCCTGAAGATATTTAGGTTCGTTTGCCCCCTGTCTGTAAACTAAAACTTTTCCAGGACACAAGCCTTCATCTTCAAGATTATCTAAATCAACAGAACCATCTTCTACACTAAGAACACCTAAAGATAATCTATTAATAAATTCATGCTTTCTATTCTTAACTGCATTGTATGCCCTTTGAATAGGAATAAGTCTTTCGATTATACTTGTTCCAAAGAAAGAACCCGGTTCTTCTATTGAACATTGTCTTATGAATGGAAAATCTCTTTCGTTATCACTACCACACTTGTATGGCAAATCTCCATCATAAACTAGTTTATTTCCTGCGACAATAGTAAGCCTACCATTTGGAAAATCTTTACTAGGTCTATTATATCTTTCTATAACAACAGCACTATCAGATTTTACTTTTTCAATTACCTTAGGCATAGTTCCATTTGAGCCAAGTCCACCTATACCTGTAACAACATTATCTAGAGAAAAACAATTAACATTTTCACCAATTACTTCAACACCAAAAATATTTTTTATTTCGTTTGTAGTGTAAGCTTTTGCATGAATAATACTTTGAAGTTGATTAATATTTTCACTTACTAATGAATCAGGATATATTTCAAATGGACTACAAACGCTAACTTCAACTTCTCCACTTCGAACTTCATCACCTTGTTCATCTTTGCCTACCACTTGACCTTTAAAATTATTCCAAACAACTTTATAAAAGGAAGTTCCACAAACTTCACTCCATTTTGTTGCTTGGTTAACTATATCTTTTAAATTTAGTTTGTTTTTTATAGATTTAATTATCTTTTTAGAAACTTTTGCTGATTTAACATCTCTTTCATCATTAGTAGAAGGGAGAACATTAATATCACATTCAATTTTTGAAAGTTTTGCATATCTAGTATCATAAATAGGTGCAATATGATTAAAGACTTCTCTTTCTTGCCAAAAAAATTGCCTATCATTTTCTTCCAGTTTACCACCATAACCAATATTACAATATTGATTTCCCATTAAAAAGTTCATATTCATTTGCCAAATTAAATCTAAACTTTTTCTTTTTTCAGCTCTTTGCTTAAAGTCTTCAATGACCTCTCTTACAATTTTCTTTTCTTCATCTTTTTTCATTGTTTTATGTTCCTTTTATTTAATTTAAAAGGGCTAGAAATTGGCTTTGGAGTTTGAATTTTTCCAATTGCTTGATACATTCCCTTTAAACACTCTTCACAAAAGCATAAATCTCTTTTTATTAAACCTTTTGTTGAAAAAGTATATTTTGCAAGATTATTACAACCATAAAAATCGCATTTAACCTTACATTTACATTCATGAATTTCCATCATCTAACTCCTTAAGTTCATCTATAAGTCGCATTTTTTCCTGCTCAAGTTGGTCATCAGTAAATGTGGAGATTTTTTCTTCAAAAGTTTTATAGTATCTTTCAAGAAGCACCTTAACAGCATTGATATCTGGACTATAATGTTTTTTTGTTACTTTTTTCTTTGACAATTTAAGCGCGCCTTCATCGTCATAAGTGTATTCTTCAACAATTTCATCCGCGTTATATCCTAATGCTTTTTTAAGAAGTGCTACCCTAATCTTGTCTTCATCTTCCACTTTTTGCTCCTTTTGCAACTTACGAAAAAAGTATAAGAAGTAAAATTACAATATTCAATAAAGACTGCCAAATTTTTAATTTTAGTAACAATTTATAAAAAGCTTGCTAAACTGATATTGTAGAGGTTTTACTTATGAAGAATTTGCTAGAATATAAAAATGTCAGTTATTTTTATCAAACAAAAGAAAATGAAGTAAAAGCATTAGATAATGTTACATTTTCTTTAAAAGATAAAGATTTTACTTCGCTAGTTGGACCAAGTGGTTGTGGCAAAACTACCCTTTTATCTCTAACATGCGGATTATTGACATGTTCTAGTGGAGAAATATTGCTTGATGATAAACCAATAAAAAAACATGATGATAGAATTGGATATATGTTTCAAAGAGATCATCTATTTGAATGGCGAACAATATGGCAAAATATAATACTAGGACTAGAAATTCAAAAAAAGCATAAAGACGAAAAACTTTTAGCTTTTGCAGAAGATTTATTAAAAAAGTATGACCTTTACACCTTCAAAAATAAAAAGCCTCGACAGCTTAGCGGTGGTATGCGCCAGCGAGTTGCTCTTATAAGAACTTTAGTTTTAAATCCAACACTACTTTTACTTGATGAGCCTTTCTCGGCACTCGATTTTCAAACAAGATTAAAAGTATGTGATGATGTATTTGAAATAATAAAAAGTGAACAAAAAACAGCATTATTAGTAACACATGATATATCAGAAGCTTTAAGTATGTCAGATAGAATTGTTGTTTTAACAAAAAGACCAGCAAGCGTAAAAGAGATATATGATATTTCTTTTGAAGGCAAAACACCACTTGCAAGACGAGAGGATAAAGATTTTGGCAAATATTTTGAAATGATTTGGAGAAATCTCGTCTAATGAAAAAGAAAAAAAATATAAACTATTCAAAAGCAAGAAAACTTTATTTAAAAAAAATAAGAAATGATAAGATTTTTGTCCTTTTAGGACAATTAGCTATATTTGCAATCTTTATTGGAATTTGGCAACTATTTGCTGATACAGGAGTAATCGACCCGTTTTTCTTTTCAAGTCCATCTAGAATAGTAAAAACAATAATAGAATTATCTCAAGAAGGTAATTTATGGATTCATATTTGGACATCATTATATGAAACACTAATAGGTTTCGCTTTAGCAACAGTAATAGGCGTCCTTATAGCAATAATACTATGGTGGAGCGAAAAACTAAGAAGAATGATGGAACCTTATTTAATCATTTTAAATAGTTTGCCAAAAATCGCTTTAGGACCAATGATAATATTTTGGGTAGGTTCAGGAACAGGCGCTACAATTGTAATGTGTATACTTATTTGTGTAGTTTTGACAATAATTTCAATGTTAAACGCTTTCATTTCATGTGATAATGATAAAATATTGCTCATGAAATCAATGCACGCAAACAAATTTCAGATATTATTCAAATTAATATTACCTAATTCTCTTCCTCAATTTATATCTGTATTAAAAATAAATGTAGGTATGAGTTGGGTTGGAACTATTATGGGAGAATACCTTTCTAGTAAAGCAGGACTCGGATATTTGATTAACTATGGAAGTCAAATTTTGAAACTTGATATAGTTATGGCAAGTATAACTTTACTTTGTATCTTGGCTGGAGGAATGTATTTTCTTGTTAGTCCGTTTGAAAAACGGAGTAAAAAATAATTCTATCAAAAAAATAATACCTAATGAACTAACCAAAGGATAAAGATTATTTATTATAAAACCAAAACCTAATAAACTTAATATCGATGGAAAAATAACGCTTATAAAAAATATAAAAAATTCATTTTTGCACAGCCCTCGCAATGAAAAAGAACTAGAAAAAACTAGTGAATAAAAAGTCGTTAAACAACCAAAGAAAATTAAGATTTGAAAAATAATAACTGCTTTTTGCCCAAAAATCATTAAAAAAGGCATATCATGTTCTAAAGCTTGAGGATTTTGAAGTAAAACAATATTAGCAATTAGCAAAATAAGACAAAGCACGAGTGCCGACCAAAAGGCTACTCGTGTTTTTTGCCTTAAACTCAATTTAGTTCCAACTTTGGCAATAACAACTGAACCTGTAGATAAATTTAATGCAACATATAGCAAAGTATAAAATGGAAAAATCAGAGGAAAGGCAGAAAATTCGATTGTATTATTTTGTAATTTACAAAATAGCATGATTGAAAAAATAAATATTATAAAGATAGATAGCATAAAATTAATTTTTTCAAAACTTTCAAAACCTTTTTTAAAAATTATAAAAGCAAATAACAATATTAAGAAAACAATAGCAAAATTTATATAGATATTAAAATTTAAAACATTTCCAATTCCTGCGAGCATTGCTCCGCTAAAAACTGAACTAATTATTATATTAAATAGGACTAAAATTTTGGACTTTTTAAATTTATCAAGAATTTCATTACTTTTAAATAATATAAATCGAAAAAATAAAAAATATAAAAAAAAAGCAAAAAATATACTTATAAAAGAAAATAACCCAAACCTTGAAAAATAAACTACAATTTCTTTTCCACTTATAAAACCGGAACCAATAACTAAACTTAAAATAGAAAAAATAGAAACTAAACAAACCATATAAATAAGATATTAAAAATAAATAATTTATAGAATTAAATTACAAATTTAATTACTTAAAGGAGAACATATGATAATAAATACAAATTATAGATTAGGAAGTTATGTTGATTTATGTCATCCATGTCCTTGTCAACCATGTCAACCTTTTCCATGTGGAAATTGGAAATCTAGCGGACCATGCGCTAGCCCTTTTTGTCCTTTTTCTACCTCTCCACCATGTTATCAACCTTCCTTTCAATTTCCTTGCAATAATTTTTGTCCATGTATGCCTTACCAACCTAATTGTTGTGAAAATAATTGTTCAGGATTTGGTTTATCTAATAAAAATGCTATGTTCTTTTTAGCAGGATATTTAATAAGCAGAAATAAAAAATATTGCTAGAAAAACTAAAGATTATCTTCAAAATATTTTTCTTAAAAAAAATTGTAAAAATAAAAAAACATTTTTGTTATTTTTAATTAAATGATATACTTTTTTCATGAGAAGATTTTTTGGAAATTTAGTAAATAATGAAATAATAATAAATGGTGAAGAATATTTGCATTTAACAAAAGTTTTAAGACAAAAAGAAGGCGATAAGATTATCGCCTGTATTGATGATGAAAATGATTACTACTGCACCATATTGAAACAATATAAAAATTATTGCAAATGTAATATAGATAAAATAGAAAAAAATAAATCTAACCCTAAAAAAAATATAACACTTTTTCAAATGCTACCAAAAAAAGAATATTTTGATACAATTGTTGCAAAATCAATTGAATTAGGAGTTAGCAACTTAGAATTTTTTACAAGCCAATATTCTTCACCAATGAATATAAAAAAAGAAAGACTATCTAACCAAATTATGACAGCTTGTAAACAATGTGAAAGGTCAAAACTAATTAATGCTAACACCCCTATAACTTTTGCACAGATGCTTTCTAAACTAAAGAATTATAATCTTGTTCTATTTGCATATGAAAAATCTAATGAGAAATTTAATTTTGAAAGTTTAAAAGATGTAGATAATATTGCAATTATTATAGGAGCAGAAGGCGGATTTAGTGAAAATGAAAAAGAAGAAATTGCACAAAAATCAGTTATGCTAAGTTTAGGAACAAGAATTTTAAGATGTGATACAGCTGTGATTAGTTTGTTAACTTTAGTTAGTTATTTTAGTGAAAATTAATTAAAATAAAAAATCACTTTAAAATGATATTTAAAAATTACATTTAATAAATAAAAAGATAGTAAATTATAAAAAAGTTACTATCTTTTTTCTATATGTTATATAAATTTTTAATACTTATTCTAAACATAAAGCTTTTTGTTCATGACTAACAAGCAAATCATTAACTATAAAAATATCAAAAACATTATTTTCAATGCAAAACATTATAATAATGTCTGCTAAATGATTTTTAGAAAAATTAAAACCTGCTTTGTTTAAAAGTTTATTTGCCTTAGTATAATTTAAACGCAAAGCAATTATTAAGGCAAACACAGTATATTTAGATGGTTGATAATTTTTATTAGACCTTATTTTTGAAAAAAGTCTTCTGTCCATATTTACTCTATTGTATATTTCAGAATCTTTTAACCCTGTTTCATCAATCAGTTGAAGTAAATATTGCGAAAAAGTTTCATTGTCTTTTATAAGTTTTATAAAATCATCTACTTTTTTTTGTTTAACTATAGATTTTTCAAAAGGAATATTTAAATTTTTATCAATGCTTTCTTTAGATAAAATATCATAAGTTTTCTCTATTCTGGATGTTAAGCACTTTTCACAAGAATATAATTCTAAGTTATTTTTTATGTAATTTTTTTTAATATATTTGTCCAAAAGTTTTTTTAAATTTTTCATAAAATGTCGCTCCTCAAACGACCAATTCATATTTTTAAATTGTTATAATATGGTCGTAAATTCAATCAAAGTATATCATAAAAAAGGAGGAAATGAAAACTATGAAAAAGAATTTATCACATTTAATTTTTATTTTGGATAGAAGTGGATCTATGGGCGGGCTTGAAGATGAAACAATTAAAGGCTATAATTCAGTTGTAAAACAACAAGTACAATTAGGAGGAGAATTAAAAGTAACTACAGTTTTATTTGATAATGAAGTTGAAGAAATTTTTAGCGAAGTTTCTCCTAAAAAGGCAAAACTCGACAAAAAGAAATATTATGTTAGAGGAAGCACTGCAATGCTTGACGCAATAGGAATGACCCTTTCAAATGTAATTGCAAAAAATAACAAACTAAAAGATGAAGAAAAACCAGAAAATATTATAGTAGCAATAACCACTGATGGATATGAAAACGCAAGTAAAGAATATACTTATAAACAAATCAATGAAATGATTAAAAAGTGCAAAGATAATGGCTGGAACTTTATTTTCTTATCTTCAGAAATTGACGAACAAAAAGTTGGCGGAGCAATAGGGCTATCAAAAGATGAAATAATGCCAAGTTTTGAAAAAACATCTAAAGGTATGGCAAAAATGAGTGCTACACTCTGCGAAAGAGTTTCATCAATAAGAAAAAAATAATTGAAAATATATTAAAAATAAAAAATCCACAATTAAAATCGTGGATTTTTTATTTTTATATAATATTATTTCAGAAAATCTTGTTAAAACATAGTAATCATATTATTTCATTTTTTTTAAGAAATTATTATATTTTATATATGAAGAATCCCCAATAACATTCGCAAGTTCTTCAAGTTTTGATTTTACTTGTTTATCCAAATTCTTAGGAACTTCAGCTTTGATAGTTACAAGCAAATCTCCTCTAGATTCACGATTAAGCATTTTTACACCTTTATTTTTGATTCTCATAACTGTTCCGCTTGAAGTTAATTCTGGAACATTAAGTGTATAAACGCCCTCCAAAGTAGGAATATCAACTTTTCCACCTAAAAGTGTAGTTGTAAAAGGAAGATATAAATCCATATAAAGGTCATTGCCCTTTCTAACTAAAATTTTATGAGGAGCAACAGATACTTTAATATTTAAATCCCCGTTAATACCTTCTCTAACAGGAGCATTGCCCTCGCCTCTCATTCTTAAAGTTTGACCATCATCAATACCTGCAGGAAATTTGACTTTAATCGATTTATTGCTTTTTTCGTAACCTTTTCCATTACAATAAGAACATTTTTCTTTTATAATCTTTCCGGTAGCGTTACATTTAGGACAGCCTGCCTCTCGGATAGTTGTTCCGAATAAAGTGTTTTGTTGATAACGGACACGACCAGTTCCATTACACTCAGGACAAACAGAAAATTCTTTTGCATTTTTAGCGCCAGTTCCCTTGCATTGTTCACATTTAACTATTTTAGAAATAGTTATATTTTTTTCACAACCAAAACAAGCTTCTTCAAAAGTAAGATTTATAGAAGTATTAATGTCTTGACCTCTTTCTCTAACCTTATTATTTTCTCTACCGCCAAAAGCAGAAAAAATATCTGAAAAAATATCTGAAAATCCGCCACCAAAGAAATCACCAAAACCACCACCTTGAGCACCACCAAAACCAGCTGGATCAGCAGTACCAAATTGGTCATAATTAGCTTTCTTTTTAGGATCTCCAAGAACGCTATAAGCTTCATTTATTTCTTTAAATTTTTCAGCTGCTTCTGGTGTTTTATTAAGGTCAGGATGATATTTTTTAGCAAGTCTTCTATATGCTGACTTAATTTCATCTTCACTAGCATTTTTATCAACACCAAGAACAGAATAATAATCTTTATTCGCCATTTTTATTCTCTCTTTTAATATTTATAAATATTGTTAAAAATTAATATAATAAATTAAAAATAATTCCTCTAATTGAAATCTTTGTTAAGATTATGATTTATTTAAATCATTAAAATTTTTAAAACAATCTACCCCAAAATTTTTTTTAAAAATTTCTTTTATCAATTCTATATTTAAATTTTTATATGAATATCCATTTCCAATACATTTTTCAACAAAATAAAAAGTATAACCTAAATCAAATAATTGAAATCCTATAGATAAAACACAAGCATCGTAATCAGTTCCACAAATATAAATTTCATCATCTTTAGAAATTATTTGATTAGTTGAATTTTTTAATGTAATATTATCAGATAATCCAAATATATCATAAGGAATCCCATATGAATATTTTTCAATTATAATAGAGTTTTTAGGTATATCCAATGCAAAATCTATATCTGGAGATGAAAACATTTCATTCCAATTTAATAATTTAATATATTGGCTATCTTTTTTATTAACAAATTTGGTAGCAATAATCTTATCAAACTTATAAGATTTGATAAGATTATTTATATTTTCTACTAAATGTTGGATATATTCGTTAATGAAACCTTTTTACATATCTACAATTAAAAGAACTTTCATAACTTATTATCCTTTATTTAATTAATCAACAACTACTTCAGGATCGCTTCCGCCTTCGCCATTAGAACCATTATTTCCGTCAGTGTTACCATTATTACCAGCATCACCATTAGGATTACCAGCTTGATACATTTTAGAAACTATACCATTTGAAACATTTGTAAGTTCATCAATAGCTTTTTTAACAACTTCAATATCTTCACTTTCAAAGTCTTTCTTTGCTTTTTCAATGGCTTCTTCAAGTTTTTTCTTATCTTCTTCGTTTAATTTATCGCCATTTTCTTTAATCATTTTTTCAAGACCATAAACTAAGTTGTCAGCTTGATTTTTAGTTTCAACAAGTTCCTTTCTCTTTTTATCTTCTTCAGCATGAGCTTCAGCTTCTTTGATTGCTTTTTCAATATCTTCTTCTTTAAGGTTTGAAGAAGCAGTTATTGTGATATTTTGTTCTTTGTTAGTTCCTAAATCTTTAGCAGAAACTTTAACAATTCCATTAGCATCAATATCAAAAGTAACTTCAATTTGAGGAACACCTCTTGGTGCTGGTGGGATATCAGAAAGTTGGAATCTGCCTAAAGTTTTATTTTGATTTGCAAATTCTCTTTCACCTTGTAAAACATGAATATCAACACCAGGTTGGTTATCAACAGCTGTAGAGAAAATTTGAGATTTTCTAGTAGGAATAGTAGTATTTCTTTCAATAAGTTTAGTAAATACACCGCCTAAAGTTTCAATACCAAGAGAAAGTGGTGTAACATCAAGAAGAAGAACATCTTTAACTTCTCCACCAAGAACTCCGGCTTGAATAGCAGCACCAACAGCAACACATTCATCTGGGTTGATACCTTTATAAGGTTCTTTTCCTGTAAAGTTTTTAACAGCTTCTTGAACAGCAGGGATTCTTGTAGAACCACCAACTAAAACAACTTTATCAATTTGATTTTTATCAAGTTTAGCATCAGATAATGCTCTAACAGTGCAATCAATAGTTTCTTTAACTAAATCTTCAGTTATAGAATCAAATTTTGCTCTAGTAAGTTCGTATTCCATATGTTTAGGACCTGTTGCATCAGCAGAGATGAAAGGTAATGAAATAGTAGCCTTTGGAGTAGCTGAAAGGTCAATCTTAGCTTTTTCAGCAGCTTCTTTAAGTCTTTGCATAGCAAGCTTATCACCAGTTAAATCAATATTGTTAGATTTTTTGAATTCTTCAACAAGAAGGTCAATGATTCTATTATCAAAGTCATCTCCACCAAGTCTAGTGTTACCATTAGTAGATAATACTTCAAATACACCATCACCGATTTCAAGGATAGAAACATCAAAAGTACCGCCACCAAGGTCATATACCAATATTTTTTGGTTTGAGTTTTCGCCTTTATCAAGACCATAAGCAAGAGCAGCAGCAGTAGGTTCGTTGATTATTCTTAAAACTTCAAGTCCTGCAATTTTACCAGCATCTTTAGTTGCTTGTCTTTGAGAATCATTAAAGTAAGCAGGAACAGTAATAACAGCTTGAGTAACTGCGCCACCTAAATAACTTTCAGCATCAGCTTTAAGTTTTGAAAGAATCATAGCAGAAATTTCTTGTGGTGTATATTCTTTCCCATTAAGAGTAACCTTGTAGTTTGTTCCCATTTCTCTCTTAATAGATTGAACTGTATTTTCTGCATTAACAATAGCTTGTCTTTTAGCAACTTTACCAACAAGTCTTTCTCCTTCTTTTGTATAAGCAACTACAGAAGGTGTTGTTCTATCTCCTTCTGCATTAGCAATAACAGTAGGTTTGCCACCTTCCATTACAGCTACACATGAATTTGTAGTTCCTAAGTCAATTCCAATAATTTTTCCCATAATTTTAATCCTCCTTTTTATTGACTATGACTTTAGCATATCTTATAACTTTGTCATTAAATTTATATCCAGCTTGATATTCATCAAGTATGATATCATTTTCTTTATCACTGTCTTTCATTACAGCAATCACATTGTGCAAATGTGGGTTATAAACTTTTCCAATACTTTCTATCTTTTCAACACCTAAAGAATTTAAAGCATCAATAATTTTTTGTTCAATCATTTCAACGCCTCTAAGCATGTTTTCATCATTGATTGATTTTTTAGCTTCTTTAAAAGTATCTAAACAAGGCAAAAACACTTCTATAACAGATTCTTGACCAGAAATCCTTGCTTTTTTAATATCTTCTAAAGCATGTCTTCTAAAATTTTCAAAATCAGCTTGAATTCGTTTAGCCATTAAAAGATAATCATTTTCTTCATTTTCGTTTTGTTTTTTATCACATTTGCAAAGTCCTTCGTGATGATTACAGTTGCAAGAATGTTCTTTTTCGTTTTCACAATTACATTCGTCACAATTACAATCACCATCACAATTACAATCACCATCACAATTACAA
>CASEOW010000034.1 GCA_949289785.1 uncultured Bacillota bacterium
GATATATGGCCTCATGGTCAAGCGGTTAAGACATCGCCCTTTCACGGCGGAATCAGGGGTTCGATTCCCCTTGAGGCTACCAAAAAAGACACTTTTCAGAGTGTCTTTTATTTTTTAATAAAAATTGTGAATATTGACGAAGTTTTAAAGAAATGTCCTTAAATTAATAAAAACCACGGGTATTACCCGTGGTTTTTATTGTTATTATTGTTATTAAAAATTTTTTTAAAAAAAACATTGACAAAAAGCATTTTTATTATTATAATGATATTATCATAATGATAATATTAAAACAAGGAGGTTTTTTATAATATTGAAAGAAATTAGAAAAAGAGAATTTGCAAATGGAGTAGTGTATGCTTTAAAGACTGAAGACGACTTTCCGTTGGAAGTTACTGATACATTTTTGCCATTTTATACAAAAGATGCGATAGGTAAAAAACAAAATATCCTTACATCTTATGAATTAGGAGATAGAAAACAAAGATGGATGGTTGGGGTTTCTTGTATGTCTGGTTGCCCTGTGAGATGTAAATTTTGTGCAACAGGACAATTAAGAAAATATAGAAATTTGACATGTGATGAAATTGTTGAACAAGTCAAGTTTATTATTGAAAAAAATCCTGACTATAATCCAAAAGAAGCAAAAGAGTTTAAGATTAATTACACAAGAATGGGAGAACCTTTTTTAAACATTGAAGAAGTTAAAAAAGCAATATTTAAAATTAATGAACTTTATCCAAATGTGCATCATTATATTTCTACTATAGGTATAAAAGGAAGTGATTTTTCTTGGATAAAAGATAATATTACTCTTCAAATTTCTCTACATTCTCTTGATGAAGATAAGCGTAATTGGCTTATACCTTTTTATAACAAATATACCATTGAAGAGCTTGGAAAAATTAGAACGAAAAGTAATTTAAAAACAACGCTTAATTTAACATTGGTAGATGAAAAAGATTTTGACCTTGCAAAGTTAGAAAAGTATTTTGATAAAAATTATTTTTTTGTAAAACTTTCACCTATAAATGAAAATGCTGTATCAGAAAATAATCATCTTGGAAAAGGAGTAATAAAAGGAGTTAATTTACTATAATGGCAGTAAAAGATAATATTTTTAGATATAGAATCATTACTAATTTAAATTGTAATATGAATGAAAGCACAGGTCCTAATGGTAATTGCTATTTTTGTTATCAACCAAATAAAAAACCTTTAATGCTTGATTATGAAAAAGCGGCAGATACTATGAAAAAAGTTGGCGTTTTAAAACGAGCAACAATTATGGGTGGTGAGGCAACAATAAGAAATGATCTTGTTGATTTTATAAAACTTGCAAAAGAAAATGTAACAGATGATGTTTGTCTTGTGACAAACGGAATATTGTTAAATGAAGAAAGAATAAAAAGTTATAAAGACGCTGGTCTTACAGAGGTTGCGATATCTATATCATCAAAAGAACAATATTTAAGAAGAAGAGAGCAAGCATTAATTTGCAAAAAATATATTGCAAATACAAGAATAAATATCCCTAAATGTAATGAATCAACGGGAGATAAATTAGTTGAATTATTAAAATTAATATTATCAGACAATTTTTATGTAATTGTTTGTGAAGATTTAATGGGAAGATATGGCGATTTTGATTTTCAAGCAAAAATGAATACTACAAAAATAAAAGATGATGGTTGTAATTTTTACGATTATGTATGGAATGGACATCAATTTGGCGTTTTTGGCAATTATACAGGTTATGACGATACAGATATTATAATTTCACCAGTTGGAAATTTTTGCAAATGGGAAATGTATTGTGATAAGGTTGGAAATTGTAATTTAAATAAAAATAAAAGTAGTGTAGATATAGATGGAAAAGTTAAAAATTGATTTTGGTAGTGGTTATGCACATAATAAAGACTATAAGTCTTGTGATATAACATTTAGTCCAATATTAGATTTTGTATATGATTATAAAAAAAACAAAATTTTATATTGCAAAATAAACAGTGTTGATGAATTTTATTTACGAAATGTCGTTCATCATCTACCTGATATAGAAAAAACTTTTAAATGTTTAAAAAAATATTTAAAAAAAGGTGGAATTATAAAAATAATTGATGTTAATAAAAATTATTTTAAACAAAATTTATTTTTAGATAGATTGTGGTATAGATTTATTATTCCACAAAATGAGATATGGTTTAGTGAAGTTTATAGAGATTATAAAAGCATATTGAAAGACATGAATTTTCAGGTTTTAGAAAATTATGTTATTGCTGAAAAGGAGGTGAGTGTATGGAAAAAATCATAGAGCAACTTGAAAAATCCGGCTATGACTATGCTATTGCTATTGCAACAAAAGCAGAAATTGAAGCCGGAGCTGCTTGTGGTCAACTTTCTATCATTGTAGAATAGTCGAAAAAACAACAAGAATAAATTTATTCTTGTTGTTTTTTTTGTAATATAAAAATATATATTGTATAATTGGGTAGGAGATTATATTATGATAATAAAACAAGTTGAAACAAAAAAAGAAATTGAAGAATTTAGACAAATGGAATATGATGTATCTGTTTACTTTTTAAAGTATGCGAGAAATATTGATATTTATGATAAAAAGGTAGAAAATTATACTTATAAAGATACAGAAAAATATCTTTCGTCAAAATATAAAAAATTTGTTGGATATGAAGGCGGTAACATTACTAGTATGATTATGATTAAAAGAAAAAAGTCTATTTATGATGGCAAGTATGTTACTGAAATAGTTGATTTATATGTTAAACCAGAATATAGAAGCAAGGGGTATGGTAAAGAACTTATTGATTTTATTAAAAACAAATTTAATCGTAGAATTGAGTTAAGTTGTTTTTATAATGCTCCAGCAAATGAATTTTATAAAAAAATTGGGCTAAAAACACTTGAAGTTGTATATTCAAATTAATTTATTTTACAGGTTATTTAACATATAAAAAGCTTTAAGATTATATTAATCCTAAAGCTTTTTTTGTTTTGTTTAATGTTAAACTAGCTGTAATCTTTGCTTTTTTAGCACCTTTTTTTAAGATTTTATTTAACAATCGAGGATTGTTATATTTTTTATAATTATTTTGAAGATTAGTTAAAAGTTCACATACTTTATCAGCTACATCTTTTTTAAATTGTCCATATCCAATATTTTTATATTTTTCTTCAATTTCTTGAATACTTGTTTTTGTAATTTTTGCTAGTATGCTAATAAGGTTTGAAATTCCTGGTTGATTTTCTTCATCATAACGAATTGTATTATAACTATCAGTTTGAGCTGACATTATTTTTTTTCTAGCAATATCTATATTATCCAATAAGAATATAGTTCCTTTGTTATCAGAGTTATCTGATTTGTTCATTTTTTCTAAAGGATTTTGTAGGTTTAATATTTTGTTTGCTATTGGAGAAATAAAAACATCGGGCATTACAAATGTTTCTCCATATTTTTTATTAAATTTTTCTGCCAAATCTCTAGTAAGTTCTACATGTTGTTGTTGGTCAAGTCCAACGGGAACAATATTAGTGTTATAAAGTAGGATATCTCCAACCATTAATGTTGGATAAACAAATAATCCTGTATCTACTCCATCTTTTTGACATTTTTCAGATTTTAACTTAAATTGAGTCATTCTTTTTAATTGACCCATTTTTGTTTGAAAAGTCATAATAAATCCTAATTCTCCATGCTCAAGAACATCACTTTGTTTAAAAACAATGATTTTATTAGGATTAATTCCACAAGCTAAATACATTGCTATGCAGTCATAGATAGATTTTTTTAATGTTTCAGGTTCTTTTGGACTGGTTATAGCATGTAAATCTGCTATAAAAATATAACTTTTATATTGATTTTGTTTCTCTACAAAATTACTTATCGCACCAAGATAATTTCCTAAGGTTAAATTACCGCTAGGTCTCACTCCTGTGAGCATAACTTTATTTAATTTATTTTTCATTTTTCACTCCTTAATAAAAAAGTCTGCTATTAGTTTTATACAAAACATATAAGCAGACTTCAAATATTTTTAAATTTAATTCATTTATATGTTTTGTGATTTATGCAAAAAACATTCACAAAACATATTTGTTTTGCAAATGTTATAATCGCCAAATCCAAAGAATAAATGAATTAACCATATTATCTCCTTTGATTCTATTATATTTTTCATTAATGATTTTGTCAATAGTTTAAGTCAAGAAACTGAAAAAAATTAATTAATTTGATTTCTTGCTATAGCACAAACATAAACATTTTTTGCTTTAGAAAGCAGGTTTGCACAAGTATTCACAGTTGCGCCTGTAGTAACTATATCATCAACTAATAAAATATTTTTATCCTTAATTAAATTTTTATCTATTAAAAGACGCATACTATCTCTTAAATTTTCTTGTCTAGTTGTATAATCCAAATTTTTCTGTGTTTTAGTGAGAACATTTTTTTCTAAAGTTTCAATAAGTGGAATATTTAACAAAGAAGCAATTTCTTCTGCTAAGAGTTTTGACTGATTATAGCCACGCTTTTTAATTGTTTTTTTATGAGATGGAACAAAAGTAACAAAATCAATATTTAAGTCTTTTTCGTCGTTTAGTCTATTTACTATCAATTTTGAAAAAGGTTTTACAAGAAATTTGCCATTATCAGATTTAAGTTTTAAAATGGCGCTTCTAACTTTTCGACTATAATTTAGCGGACAAAAGCACTTTTTAAAATATAACGATTTGTGAGAAAGTTTATCTTTGCAATGGTCGCAAATCTTATTATCATTTTTTATTTTCATATCACAAATTTGACATTTATGACCTATATTAAATATTTCATCTTCTTTATTTTCTAAACATTGTTCGCAAAAAAATCCATCACAATTTAAATCTTTTCCACAAAGAATACATTTAAATTTGTCAGGGTATAAACCATCAAGTAACAAATCTTTAAATTTTAATATTTTTTCGATAATTTTCATAGTTGCCTTTTAATTAATTATAATTAATTTGTTAAATGTTATTAGTCAAAAAGTTCTTTTATTTTTTTATCCGCTTCAACTAATAAAGGTTTTAAAAGTGTTAAACGCTTTACTGTATAATTATTGCTTACCATTCTTTTTATATTTTTTTGTTCACCAACAATAACTACCATTTTCTTTGCTCTTGTAACAGAAGTATAGAGAAGATTTTTTGTTAAAATTAAATTTGGACCTGCGATTGCTGGTATTATAACAACATCAAATTCAGAGCCTTGGCTTTTATGAATAGTTATTGCATAAGCTAGTGATAGTTGATTTACTTCTGTTCTTGGATAAATACATTGTCTGCCATCTTCAAACTGAACAAGAATTTCATTAGTTTGAAAGTCTATTTCTTCAATAAAACCAATATCACCATTAAAAACGCCTTCTCCTTCTTCTTCGATAAAACCATTTAATTTTTTCCAAATCAAATTATAATTGTTTGCTGTTTGCATAACTTTATCACCAACTCTGAAAATGTTATCTCCGACAGGGATTTCCATTTTTTTGATTGAAGGGGGATTTAACATAGCTTGTAAACTTTTGTTTAAATTATCAATGCCACATAAACCAGCTTTTAAAGGTGCCAATACTTGTATTTGACTGCAATCAAGTCCTGTAAAAGATGGAAGTCGACGATTGACTAAATCTACAATTGAATTTTTTATAGAATTTGTATCAGATTTTTCTTCAAAAAAGAAGTCTTTACAACTATTATCAATAATAGGCATTTTGCCTTCATTAATAAGATGTGCGTTAGTAATAATAAGACTATCTTGACTTTGCCTAAATATTTTAGTAAGCATTGCAACTTTAATTATACCACTTGTTAATATATCTTCAAGAACATTACCAGCTCCAACGCTTGCTAATTGGTCTTTATCTCCCACTAAAATAAGTTTACAATCTCTAGGTAAAGCTTTGCATAGATGACTCATAAGTGCGACATCAACCATGGATACTTCATCAACTATAACTACATTAGTTTTAAATGGATTGTTTTCGTTGTGCACAAATCTACTAATAGATGCAAGTTCTCCTTGAGCAACTTCTAAAGCGCGATGAATAGTTTTTGCTTCGTAACCTGTTGAATCTGACATTCTCTTAGATGCACGACCGGTAGGGGCGAGTAGCATAAATTTTTGTCCTTGTTGATTTAAAAGTTCAATTATACATTTAATAATTGTTGTTTTTCCTGTTCCCGGACCACCAGTAATTACACAAACACCACTATTAATAGCAGTTATAATAGCATTTTTTTGTTCTTCGTGGAATTTAATTTTATTTTTTTCTTCAAAATGCAAAATTTCGTCATCAAGTTTAAATTCTTTTTTTACTGTAGAACTATTTAATAAAGCTAGTTTTTGTGCCACTGAATTTTCATAAAAATATAACTTTGAAGGAACAACTATTTCATATTCGCCTTGCCATAAAATTAAAACTGTTTTGTCTAAAGTTAAACTTTTTAAAGCGTTTTCATAAAGTTCAATATTATCTTGATAATCTATTTCTAATAGAGAAGATGCAATATTTAACAACATAGCTTTTGGTAAATATGTATTTCCTGTTTTTTCTATTTGAGATAAAAGTGTATGTAAAATTCCTGCACGCACACGATATTCACTATTTACAGGTATACCAATATTTTTAGCTATTTTATCAGCTGTTGCAAAACCTATGCCGTCTACATCTTCTACAAGTCTGTAAGGATTATTTTTTACAACATCGATAGTGTTTGCGCCATAAATATCATATATTTTTAATGCCATATTTGTCGAAATGTTGTATTTTTGTAAAAACATTACTGAGTTTTGAAGTTTTTTAAGTTCTTTAAATTTATCTCCAATTTCAAGAGCTTTTTTCATGCTTATATTTTTTACTTCTGCAAGTGAAGAAGGGGACATTTCTATAATATCAAATGTTTGTTCTTTAAAATGATTAACAATATTTTTTGCTGTAACAGGACCAACACCTTTTATTAAACCTGAACTAAGATATCTTTCAATACCTGCTAAAGTGGTTGGCAAAATAACTTCATAGGAAGAAAATGCAAATTGATATCCATATTTTGCATTGTTTACATATTCGCCTTCTAAAGATATATTTTCTCCAATGTTTGCATTGATTAATTTACCTACACAAACAACAGGAGTTGTTTTAAAATCAATTACAAAAACTGTATATCCATTTTGTTCATTTCTAAATATAATTTCTTCTATTGGTCCTTCAATTTGCATATACTTATTTTAAAACTAAGCAAAATAAAAATCAACTAAAAATTGCTTGCATTTACTAAATTTTTTATATATACTTATTAAAAAGTGAAAAGATATGAAAAGAGCAGAAAATTTAATTGAAATAGAAGCGTTGCTTGAAAATTTAATGAAAAGTCATAAAGAGGGTGGTTTTTTGCGTAAAAAAATCTTATTTTTTTGTTCTTTGTATCAAAATTTATCTATCAGTATGATAATAGAAAAACTTGGAATTAAAAAAACTAATTTTGCTTTAATGACAAGCCAACTTGAAAAAGATGGTGCAATTATTATAAAAAAATCTACAATGGATAAGCGATGTCGACTTGTTGAAGTGACAACAAAAGGAAAAGAAGAGTTAGATGAATTTATAAAGCAAATTGATAAAGCAATGGGACCTACGACTAAAGAAGTTGATGATTGTATTAGCAAAATCTGTCAATATTTGAATAAAATATTATAATTTATATTTTAAAAATCTTAAAATATAAGAAAATATTATAAAATATATGTAATTCAAAAAGATTAAAAATTGCAAAACAATTATTAAGTTTTGCTATTTGTGTTGTAAAATATTATTAAATTAAATTTTAGATTAAGGAGACTAATATGTTGAAATTTTTTAATTCACTTACAAGAAAAAAAGAAGAATTTGTTCCTAAAGGTGATAAAGTTAAAATGTATTCTTGTGGACCAACAGTTTATAGTTATCCACATATTGGAAATATGAGGGCTTACTTATTTGTTGATAACATTAGAAGAGTTTTAAAATATAATGGTTTTGAAATTGATGGAGCTATGAATATTACAGATGTAGGACATCTTACAAGTGATGCAGATGAAGGTGAAGATAAAATGCTTGTTGCTAGTGCAAGGGAAAATAAAACACCTTTTGAAATAGCTAAATTTTATACAAATATCTTTATGGAAGATGTTAAAAAATTAAATATAGATTTGCCAGAACATATTTGTCCAGCAACTACAGTTATTAATGAAATTATTGAATTTGTTAAAGGTTTATTAGATAATGGTTATGCTTATTTAACAAGTAAAGGTGTTTATTTTGATATAAGCAAATTTTCAGCTTATGGTAGTTTAGGGGGAAGTGTTGACCAAAAAAGAGCAGGAGCAAGAATTGAAGTTGATGATGAAAAAAGACATCCTGCAGATTTTGCTCTTTGGATTAAAGCTCCAAAAGAACATATAATGCAATGGGAAAGTCCATGGGGAATGGGGTATCCAGGTTGGCATATAGAATGTTCTACTATTGGCAAAAAGTTTTTAGGTGAATATATTGATATCCACACAGGTGGAGTAGACCATAAAACTATTCATCATGAAAATGAAATTGCTCAAAGTGATTGTTTGGAAGGACATAAAGTTGTTCATTTTTGGATGCATAATGAATTTTTACAAATAGACAGTGGAAAAATGAGTAAAAGTCTCAATAATACATTTACTTTGGCAGACCTTGAAAAAAACGGTTTTTCAAGTGAAGATTTTAGATACTTCTATTTTGGAGCTCATTATTCAAAACAACAAAACTTCACATACAATGCATTAACTTCTGCTAGAAATTCTCTTATTAATTTTAAAAAGGCTGTAAATGAGCATAAGAAAGGTCAATGTAAATTATCTCAAGATAAAATAGAAGATTATGAAAATAAGTTTCTCGAAGCTATAAATGACGACCTTAATATGCCTGTTGCTCTTGCAGTTTGTCAAAAACTACTTAAAGAAGAAAAAAGCAAAGATGTGTATGATTTAATCATGAAATTTAATCAAATTTTAGGATTGAATTTTGATGAAAATAAAAATGATAATATAGAAACACCTTCAGAAATTCTTGAACTTGCAAATCAAAGATGGCAAGCAAAACAAGAAAGAGATTTTAATAAAGCTGACAATCTTAGAAAAATAATATTAGAAAAAGGATATAAAATACTTGATACAAAAGAAGGGTTCAATATAGAAAAAATTTAAAGTATATTTATTAACTTTTATAAAAGATATATTTATATGCAAAAATTTAATTCATGTAGTTAAATTATTTAAAAAAAATTATAAATCTGAAATAAATAGTTGACAAAATAAAAAAAATATTATATAATCTTACTCGAAAATAAAATCTTAATCCATAGACAGCAAGTGTGAAAACATAAACACTTTAAGTGTGCTTGCCGAGGAAAGAAGTTAGTAGTAATGTTTATCTCTATGCTTTTTTCCGCGGGCATAGAGATTTTGTTTTTATAAAACACAATATTCTATTAAAAGGAGGAAAAGATTTCATGAGTGCTAACTTAGAAGCAAAGAAACAAATAGTAGAAGAAATTAAAAGTAAAATTTCATCTGCAAAATCTGTTGCATTTGCATCTTATAACGCTTTAACTGTTCAAGAAGACACAAATATGCGTCGTGAATTTAAAAAGAACGGTAGTGAATACAAAGTTTATAAGAACAAATTATTGCTCCTTGCACTCAACGAACTTGGAATCAATGGTGCCGAAGAATATTTACATGGCACTACAGCGGTTGCTTTCAGTTATGATGATGAAGTAAGTGGCGCAAAAATTCTTTGTGAAACTGCTGAAAAATCTGGAAAGTTATCTGTGAAATTTGGTTTACTTAATGGAAACTTCGTTGATGGTGAGGAAATTAAGGCACTTGCAAAACTTCCAAGCAAAGAAGTTCTTGTTGCCAAATTACTTGGAACTCTCAATGCACCTATTTCTGCACTTGCA